>JAJYNT010000283.1 GCA_021786215.1 Chloroflexota bacterium
GTCGGCAACCATGAACCCGTCCTTTGAAGAGTCCGCGATGTTTGAGAACATGATCGATCTGATGTTCCAGCGCGAGTACGACGTGTACGTCTTCGACACGGCACCCACCGCCAATGCCAGGAGACTGCTTGGGATGAGCTCGGTGTACTCCCTCTGGGTGGGGAAAATGTTGAAGAGCCGGGAGGAGGCCAGGTCGCTGAGGGAACTGCTGTCATTCCGCAAGAAGAAAGAGGAGGATCCGTTGATGGACTACCTCCTCGGATTCAAAGATCGGATGGGCCGTGCCAGGGAACTGCTGACCGATGTGGAGAGGACCTCCTTCTTCTTCGTTACCCTTCCGGAGGCGCTCCCGATCGCCGTGATCACCCGTTTCATGCACTGGTTTGAGGAATTTGGCATCCCGGTGGGCGGAGTGCTGGTGAACATGCTGATCGATAAGAGCGCCGCCGGGGAGAACCCGCCGGAGTTCGTGCGAAACCGGATGTCCATGCAGACAGAGCACATGGACACCATCTGGAAGAGCTTCGATGGGAGTGTGAGGGCGATAGTGCCGCTCTTCGAGACCGAGGTGCGAGGCCCGCGGATGCTGAAACGGGTCGCTGATATCGTCTTCGCGTAGTCCTTGGGAGCGGTCTGACCGCGGGGGGGCAGGGTGTCTCGGCACTCGGCCCCCGGTTCTTCTTACTGAAGTCGTATCCCGATGGTATTGTGGGCACCCACCTTGCCGTTCTTGGTCCAGAACATGGTGCGCTCCACCACCGAGGGCAGGCTGGTGGTGATGCGGGCGGAGAAGGGTGCCGATGGTACGATCGTTCCCATGTCCAGGACGAGAGCGGTCGCGGGATCGACCGAGGCGTCCTTGACGACCACCTGGCCGTTCTCCTTCATCAGTTCCATGTGGATCTGCATAGGACTGCCATGGGGGTTCAGGATGCTGATCCTCTCGCTAAATGGGGGCGCCGTGGAGCCCTCCGCCAGTGCCCAGACTGTCCCCAGCTGTGAAGCTCCGTCGGTTGCGCAGGCTGCTTGAGACTCGTTGGCCGACGCTGCTGTTGCCCCGAGATATACGGAGCGCTCGGCGATGATCCCGCCGTCGGCGTCGACCTCGATGCCGAAGCTCCGTGCGGAGAATAGCTGGCTCAGGAACAGGCTCTGGCGGCTGGTGGGGGGCAGCAGCCGCTGGAAGTTGGCCTTCTGACCATCTGTGCCGAACAGGGTGATGTTGGCGGTGACCGGAACGGTACCCGGGTTCTGCAGCAAGAGCCACGTATCCACCGGAATATTGGGAACGATCGGCATGCCGGCCGCGAAATACCAGCCGCGCGACGGGGAAGTCATACCCGGAACAGCTGTGGCGGCGTTCCCAGGGAAGCGGTACATCGCCCGTTCGGCGATGAGAGGTTGGTCGCTTTCGATCCGCGTCGAGAAGGCGGCGTTGGGCAATACCTGGTTGACGAAGATGCTGGTGCGGGAGGTGGGTGGGAGCAGCATGTTGTTGGGCACCACGGTGCCGTTCTCCAGCAGATAGCTCACCCGAGCGGTGGCCGGAACGGGATTGGGGTTCTGCAGCAGGAGCCAGGTCTGGAAGGGGGCAGCCGTGGCCCCCTCCGCGAAGTACCAGGAGCGCGAGGGAGAACTGATAGCCGGGACGACGTCGCCATCGAAGCCGGCATACATCGATCTCTCGGCGAGGAGAGGCTGGGTGGCATCGATCCGCGTGCTGAAAGCTGTGTTGGGGATCAACTGGTTGGCGTAGAGGCTCGTCCGAGAGGTCGGGGCGAGCAGAAAGCTCCGGGTGATAGGGGGGCGCCCTTCCGGCATGAAGGTGACGGTGGCCGTCACCGGCGTGGTATTCGGGTTCTGAAGTAGGAACCAGGTGTCGAAGGGAGGCGTGGTGCTTCCCTCGGCGAAGTACCAACTCAGACTCGCCGAGTTGGCGGTCGACGACTGACCCGTCTGGTTGTTCGATGGAGTTGAGACAGCTTGATTGGTTGACTGCTGCCTGAGGCCGTCTATGTCCGGCCAAACCCGCGGATCCTCGTAGCCAAGTCTCCAGGCGGCGATCCCGGCGAGGTCCATCTGACTCACCAGCGCCAGCTTCGAGTCGAGGCTGGTGCGGTCCTCGAACCACACCTCGTGGTTGTGTCCGTTCTGGCTGTAGCTGAAGTGGGCGGACTGTGAGACCGCATCATGTTGGATGGGGGCCGACAGCTGGTTTGCCAGGGCGAGCGTCTCGGGGTAATGGAGGGCGCGGGCCGGCGGGCCGGTTGTGGTGTCCCAGTCGTAGCCGTATAGGGCGACGCCCAGCAGGATCTTGTCGTGCGGGATCTGGGAGGTGGCGTAAGAAAGGGAGTCCGCTACCCATTGTTGAGGGGCGGTCGAGCCCGGGATGCTGCTGCGAGCGGTGGTGTGACCGTATGCCATCAGCACGAAGAGATCGACACTGGGTGCGAGGCCCGCGTAGTCGAAGGCACCTGCCCAGCCCGTGTGGGTGTCGGTGGTCTTAGCGGGGATGGCCATGGTGACGAGTTTGCCTGCTGGGCGGAGGGTGGTGGCCAGCTGTGCCATGAACTGGGTGAGAGAGTCCCTGTCCCCCGAGTTCAGCCCCTCGAAGTCTATGTTGATACCGTCGTAGTCGGTCAGGGCCGCGGCGAGGTTGCTCACGGCCTGGGAGCGGGAGGTATCGGTTGCGAGCAGGGCGTGAGCGGTATCGGCCCCACCAGATAGAGTGACGGAGAGGATGGGCTTGGCTGGCAAAGAGCGGACCAGCGATATGACGTCGGGCGTAGCCTTGATCTGAAGTGAGGCGTCGGGTCCGATTGAGGCCCAGTGCAGGGCCACGTAGTCCAGCTCTCCGGAGCGCTGGCGGAGCGACGCCAAAGAGGTGGGATCGTTGGGAACGTAGTAGGCCCACCGGATCCGGCTGGTCGTTGGGGCAGCAGCCTGAGCGATGGGTGCCGTTGGAGCGCACCAGATCAACAACGGTCCGGAGAGGCTGGCTATCAGGAGAAACAGAAGAGTTCGAAGCAAGTGGAAGAACTCATCCAAGCAGAGAAGTTGTTGAGCGATTATAGCATATGGGGGTCGGGTTGGAATAGCATGGTGTAGAGGTGTGCTATAATGCCGGTTGCATCGGTGCTACAGCGGCGGTGCGCCTTCGATTGTGCCCCTGGTCACTGGTGGTGTGCTTCAGAATTGCTCCGGAGGCTTCTAGCTTGGATAGAGGAGATAGATTCGAGCGTTCTCGTCACAGAGACGACGATTTGCCCATTGAAGGCGAGTCCATCAGTTCGCCTCGGCGACGACGGGAGCAGTCGGAGCAGGTGCACGCCAGGCTCCTGGCGCTACTGGACGATCTGGAGTCGCTCATCGAGAAGGGGGTGCGGATCCCCTTTAGCTCCATGGTGCTAATCGACCGTGACGTGTACCTCGACGCGGTCGATGCTCTTCGGATCTCGTTGCCCGAGGCCGTGGTGCAGGCGGAGCGGATCGTGCGCGACAAGGATCGGGTGATCGCTCAGGCGGATGCGGAGGCTGAGCGAGTGATCTCGCTGGCCCGGGAGCAGGCGGCCTTCTTGATCTCCGATCGTCAGCTACTGAGGGCGGCGGAGACGCAGTCGGAGGCGATCTTGAACACCGCTCGCGAGGATGCGAAGGAGATTGTGTCGTCGGCGCAGAAGTACGCGAGTGATCTTCTCTCGCAGTTGGAGGCGGAGGCGACGAAGATTCTCGGTGAGATTCGGAATGCGATGAGTCAGGTCCGGTAGAGCAATTGGGAGAACTGGTCAGGGGGGACAATCAGAATTGATGCGACGGGAGCGGGATCCGAAGAGCGTGGATGAAGAATTGGTCGGCCTTACGGTCGGAGATGGGTTTAAGTTCGGCTGTGGTTTTGCGCTTGCGCTCGCAATTGGAGTGTTGGCGGGATTGGTCGTCCTGACCGGGTTTATGGCTGTTGGGGTTCTATTGGGGGTAAAGGTACCGCTGTTTGGATAGGGGATCGGGGCCTCGCGGTTAGGGGAGACGTTGTTCCTCGCAAAGAGATCGATGGAGAAGGCCCGCCAGATGCTGGCGGGCCTCTAAACGCACACGAGATTGTGGACTCGGACCTGGCTAGCTTTCCTTGCCTACCTGGTTGGCCAGTAGGATGGCCTCAGCCACTTCCCGCATGGACTTGCGGGTGTTCATGCTTAGCTTCTGGATTTTGCGGAAGGCCTCTGCCTCCTTCAGCCCCTGGGTGTCCATCAACACCCCCTTGGCCCGTTCGACGATCTTGCGAGTCTCCAGGATGTTCCGGGTGTCGGTGAGTTCCTTCTCGAGGGCCTTGAACTCGCGGAAACGGGCGAGCGCGACCTCGATAGCCGGGACGAGTTCGGACTCTCGGAAGGGCTTGACGATGTAGCCGACAACCCCTGCTTCCTTGGCCCCGTCGATCAACTCTTGCTGGGAGAAGGCTGTTAGCAAAAGGACGGGAGAAAGCCGTTCCTCCGTAAGGATCTTGGCGGCCTGAATGCCATCCAGGTCGGGCATCTTGATGTCCATTATCACCAGGTCGGGCCGCAATTCGCGAGCGAGGTTGACGGCGCTGATGCCGTCGCCAGTTTCACCCACGACGAGGTAGCCGAGATTGGTGAGCATCTCGCGCAAATCCATACGGATAATAGACTCATCGTCGGCGATGACCACGCGTGTCTGTGCCAACTCAGTCTCTCCTTATCGATCTAAGGTACAGCAATGAGTCCGGCGTGCCGTGGCCCGCTCTGGCCGGCCGCTCTTCCTCAAGCCTCGGGCAACTGCATACAGTCATAATATACTGAGGCATAAGTTAGCGTCAACCTTGGGAGGAAGCTACTTCCGCGACTGTCAGACGCGGGAAGGACACGCGGGCGTGGACGCCGTTTGTGTTCTGGAGGGCAAACCGGCCCTTCAGGTCCTCCCGAACGAGGGTCTGGACAATTTGCAGCCCGAGGCTGCCGTCGCGCTCGATATCGAAGCCGGGGGGCAAACCTTGACCGTTGTCGGCGACCTCGATGACCATATGGTCGGTTTCGGCACGGAGTGTAACCTGTATGGAGCCCTCGTTCTTGACCTCAAAGCCGTGCTCCACGGCGTTCTGGAGCAGTTCGTTGATGACGAGTGCGCAGGAGGTCGCCTGTTGCGGCGGCAGCGAGAAGTCATCGCCGTCGAGGGAGATGTGAATGCTCTTGACGGGATCGAGTATGCCCTGAGTGACCTCGCTTAGGATCCGCTGGGTGACCTCTCGGATGCTGATGAAGTTGGTATCCTCGGGGCTTTCTTCTTTGGACAGGAACTCGTGAACAAGGGCGATGCTGAGTATCCGGTTGATGCTCTGCTTCAGCATGTCGAGCACTTCGGGCGAGCCGGTGCGGCGGGCCTGCATTCTGAGGAGCGCCGCGATAGTCTGAAGGTTGTTCTTGACCCTATGGTGGATTTCACGAATCAGGGCGGACTTGACCCGGAGCGCTTGGTCCTTGCGCTGTTCCTCTGTGATGTCCTCTATCAGGATAATTGCGCTGCCCGGCCGGTGCTGTTTGCCGAGCAGCCTTCGGATGAAGGTCCGGCTTGGTATGGGAGGGAGCGGGATGGCCCGCTTGAGCCAGATGAAGTTGTGCTCCTCTATTCGCTGTTCGAGGCAGCGGGCTCGCTCCATCGCCTTGAAGCAGATGTGCTCGGTCGTGTCCAACTCCGAGAGGCGTCGGTTTAGCAGGCTGGTGGTGTAGCCTAGCTTCCGGTAGAGTTGCTCGGCTAGCGAGCTCATGTAGAGGATGCGGGCGCTGCTGTCGATTATCAGGGTGGCGTAGTGTTCGCTGAGACGTGCGAGTTGGTCGGCACCCTCGACGCGGCCCGTCAGTACCTCGGTGTAGAGGCGAGCGATAGTTTCGCGGAAGATAGAGTTCTTCTTCCGTCGGCGTTCAAACTCGAGCAGGTTCATCTCGACGCTGAGGATCGCGATGAGGTCCCCTCGGGAGTTGTAGATGGGATGGGTATCCAGCATGGTTGGGGCGCCGCGGATGAGTTGGCCCTTCACGCCGTGAGCCATATGGCCGGCGAACAGTGCTCGGTGAATGGTGGGAGCGGACTCCCGAGACAAGCTATGCCCCACGAACGACTCGGGGTAGAGCGGCGGGACGGAGGTGGGTTTGGCTTGGGCCACCACCAGGGCGCAATCGTCCGATCGAACGTAGAGGAGGAGGTCGGCGTGAGACACGTCGGCGAGAAGATCCAGACCCTCGGTGATCCTGTGCAGGAGGGCCAGATCTTCCGTTCGGAAGTCGATGCCGAGCTGAAATACGCCGGCCAGTTGCGCTGAATGGTGCCCCATTGCATCCACTTCCGACGTTGGTATTGAGTGGCTACGCAGGTACAAGGTCCGTGTTCAGCTTCAAGATTCCCCCAGGCACGGGCCTGCGTGGAGAATAGATGGTCGGGGTGGCCCGATTCGAACGGGCGACCACTTGAACCCCATTCAAGTGCGCTACCAGACTGCGCTACACCCCGTAGAAGCTCCACAGAGGGGCTGATCTCCAGTTGACGAGCCTAGCCCATGGAGGCGTGCACTTGGATTGTATCAGAGAGCGCCTTTGTGCTGCAAGTGTTGGGCTATTGACGGTCCTAGTGGAAGATGCCACAATGGTTTGTCGGCTGTAATGGGGCACTCTGTGTGGTCCTCCCGCGTAGCAGCCTCTCAGACATTGGCTAGTTGTCGAAGCTTCTTCAGGGCATCGAGCCCGCTGAACTTTCCTAGAAACGTTGTGGAGCATCGCCATGGGACTGTATGGAATCGGTCGTGGGCGGTTACCTCGGCTTCGGCTGTTGCTACATTTGGTGGTTGGTTTGGTGGGGCTGGTTGGACTGATGTGGTCGGCGGAGCCGGCCGCAGCGTTTACTCCTTGGTGGGTACAGAACTACCGAGAGACTGACCTGTGGTCGGGAATGGAGGGTGGCGCGTCTTCGTTTGGTCGGTTGCCCCAATGGAGTTACTTGGAGGTCGTGGCGCCGCAAACGGGGCCGCGTCTGTATGTATTCAACCCGGCAACCAACAACTACGCTTATGTGGAGGCTTCTGCGGTTGGGCCTAGCGGGGCACCTGTCGTTGGCGGGTCGCGGGCCGCTGCTACGTCCGTGGCGGGTGTGCAGGCGGGGGGCAGTAATGGCGGGGGTGCCGGCTTCAAGAGCTGGTGGGTGGAGAATTTCAGGGAGACCGAACTGTGGTCCGGGGAAGGACCGAGGGCCCTGTCATTCGGGAAGCTCAAGCAATGGTCGTTTCTTAGCGTTGCTAGACCACAGGATGGGCCACGGCTGTACGTCTATAATCCGCTGTCTGGTAACTATGCGTACGTGGACGCGTCCGCGGTTGGACCGAGCGGGCCGCCGCCTAGCGGCGGGGTGAGTGGTGCGTCGGTCGGTTCTGGGAGTGGAGTGAGACAGCTGCCTCAGACCGCCGGTGACTACCAGCCTTGGTGGGTATCGAATTTTCACGAGACGGATTTGTGGGCTGGACCCGAGCCTGACGCGACTGTGGTGGAGAAGGTGCCGCAGTTTCGGCGCTTCTTGGTGGTGAAACCCCAGTCGGGTGATAGGCTTCGGGTGTGGGATCCGGTGAGTCAGGGTTATGGTTACCTCGATGCCTCGGCGGTGGGTCCGTCTGGTCCTTCCGTGTGGATAGGAGCCAGACCCCCTGTGGTGGTGCGGCAAGTGAATTTGCCAGGTCGGACGGTCACGGAGTCGGATCCTGTGTATGCGAGGGATCTGGCGGTTTTCGATGAGGAGACGGAGGTCACTCTGATGCCGAACAACAGCTCCGTGGAGGTGAAGGATCTGGTGAAAGCCAGCGATGGGTCGGGGTGGTATCTTCTTGGCGACGGACTGTATATGCGGACGAGCGAGGTTCGAATACCTCGGCCCTTGTCGTCAGTGGAGCTGCGAAGTGGTCGATGGATCGATGCGGATCTCGCCTTACCGACGCTGGTCACCGCCTATGATGGGAACAAGGTTGTGCGTACGATGCTTGCTATCCGTGGTATCACCGGGACGCCGACGAGGCCTGGAACTTTTAGGATCGAACGGCGTGTGGAAGACGAGACGATGGATAGCGAGACCATTGGCATTCCTCGTGATAGCCCGAAGGGCTACCTCTTGAAGCACGTGCTATACACTCAGTACTTCACCGACGATGGAGCTGCGCTGCACTACAATTGGTGGCTTGGGAAGTTCGGCTTTCCCGGGAGCCATGGTTGCCTCGGCCTGAACTTGGAGGATTCCAAGTGGCTCTGGGATTGGGCTACCGTGGGGACGCCAGTTGTGGTGCGCGACAGCAACAGGGATTCGATGCTGATGACCGCGGACAGCGTGGGTGGCGGTCGCTAGTGGTCGACCAATGCGATTTCGATGGGTAGGGCGGGGGATAAACCCCATACGCGTTAACTTAAGCATAGGCTGGTTGTAGTAGGACCTCGTTCATATG
>JAJYNT010000236.1 GCA_021786215.1 Chloroflexota bacterium
TGTAGTTAACCCGACGGCCCCGGTCTTCGCACAGCAACTAGATTCGCTTCGAAATGCGATGTCCGTGAGCTGGGCGTGGCCATCGCCCGAGATCGGGTTCGCGACCTACGTCTTCAAGCTGGCGAACGAGCAGATTCCGCCCTCTTTACCAAGCGTCCTGTTGCGTCCCGAGGATCGTCGGCGCATGTCTGAGGCACCGGTCTTGGCTTCAGTCGGATACGCGATGGCCTCGGTGGATGCGTACGGCGATCCTTCTTTAATAGACGCTTGGGCTGAAGGACTGATGCGGCTAGCAAGTCGGGACCCTTTCCCACCAGATCGCAACTCCTTCTTCTACCGTCCAGTGGAACTACTCGGGCTCTCCGCTGGCGCTCGCGGTTGTGATCTAGCTCGACCTGAGAGCCTACAGTGGCTCCGGGACGTTGTCACTCGGGGACAGCATAAACTAGTCACGGCCGACAAGTGGTCCTATCTCCTGACGGCCTGCGCTGCTTACATCCTGAACGTTGCATGGACGCAGAGGCTCTCGCCTGACCCCGAAAGCCTCTCCTTGGATGAATTGGCACTTTCGAGTTGGATTTCTCAAGCTCACAGGCCCCTAGCGGAGTCGTTGGGCATTCTCTCCTTGGATCTGGGCATACAACGGCAGATGCTTGCCCGTGCGGTGTTGCAGCCACTTGCACAGCTCGATGCGGCGCGCACGGCGGTCCTCTACTGCTCCCTGCGAGCAGCCGTATTGCGCTTCATCGAGTCGGATACTGAGAGACATTGGCAAATGAGTAGAACCGCCCAGGATGCGGCGTCGCTCGTGCAGCAGGTTTGCTCGCGGTTTCCATTGTTCGCTCGTCAGCTTGGGTTGCGCCACGAGAAGCGACCAACGATCATCTTCACGGATGAGTATGACGTCCAAGATGCGCTTCACGCTCTGCTTCGGCTGCATTTCGACGATGTGCGATCCGAGGAGTGGGTTCCAAGCTACGGGGGAAATGCCTCGCGCACAGACTTCCTTCTGAAGCGCGAGCAGATCGTCGTCGAGACGAAGATGACCAGCAAGAAGCTCAACCAGAAAGAGGTTGCTAATCAGCTCATCATCGACAAGGAGCGCTACAAGACCCACCCCGACTGCAAGACCCTGATCTGCTTTGTCTACGACCCCGAGCATATCTGTCAGAACCCGGCTGCGCTGGAGGCCGATCTATCTTCATCGGAGAATCCGATGAAGGTGATCGTGTGCGTGGCTCCCAAAGGGGGGTGACTTCGCGGTCTGGCGCTCCGTGATGGTTCCGGCAGGTTCGGTCGGCGATGTGGCGTGGAAATCTCTCTCCGCAGGATGCAGGCGAACTGCGGGACATGGCCCGGTCCATCGCGGTGTTGCTTTTCCTGGGACCTAGAACGAACGCCGATTACGTGGCCGCCAAGTAGTTCGGCTACGACTGGCCTGAGAAACGCACCGCGAACTGACTCTCATGCTGGAACTTGTCCATGCCGTTGGCCTTGGCTAGCGGTACAGACGCATGTCAGACCACAGTGCCTTCGCGAACTCACGAACGCGCGTCGTGAGTTGCTCAGCAAATGCGGTACTGAGGTTCTCATGAGGGAGGGTCCCCGTGTTTCGATCGAGATAGAGAGACTCGCTACGTTTAGTCTGCACATATCGCTGCAATCTTTCGTGAATCCTGTAGTAGGACTCCGTGTGATCCGCCAGCTTGTTGAACATCGAAATCCGGGCCTGGTGAGTGCTAGGCTCAATGACGTTGCCACCCCGACATGAATACTCAATGCCTCTGGCCCCGAGCGGGCTGGAAGCTCTTCCTCCCCAGGGAGGAACCTCGTAGCCGTTCGCAGCGATCACGGCGCTGACACCACACTCGTACGCGTGATAAGCATGGAACACGGCGGCGTCATAAAAACCGAGTCCCAGCAGACATCTGGCGACACGCAAGTGCCTAAGGCCGAGCCTGTACCACTTGATGGTGTCGTCCTGCGGTCTTCTGGTCATGTACGCCTCAGGAGAGGAATGCCCAGGCTGTATGGATACTCATCCGCCGCGAGATGGACAACCGCCCTCTTCCACTGGGAAAGGGTCTCGAGACGGAACTGCACCAGGATCTCCTCGTCCTGAAGATTGACGAATACCTTCTCTGCTACCTCCTCGTAGAGGTCAAAGGGCAGATCATCGGTGTTCAACACTATGCTCAGCCCGGCCTGGTAGAAGTTGGGGAGATCACGCAAGTCGATACCGTACCGAGCCCATTCGCCGATCGCCAAGATCTGCTCCACACGGTCGCCGTACTCGTGGCGTAGGCGCCAAACCACCGTCTGAAGTACGTTCATTAGTCGGGTGAACTGGTCAGGGAACTCGCGATTGCCCTCGTTGGCAGCGCGAAGCCGATCCCTCAACACTGCCAAACCCTCTAGGTCGAGCTTCAGAGCCCGCTCCCTGTTGGCCTGAAGCTGCTCCACCCGCTCCCGCAATTCGTCGGCTTGGGATGGCCGGAACAGCAATCGAAGCTGCTTGTATCCGGTGACCCGATCCGGGCTGAATCGCCAACGGTGCGGCGCGACTTCTTCGCCCAAGTTGGCTAAGAGCGCACGCACATCCAGCCGCGATTCCTCGGCCTCCCGCCCTTCGGCCAGGTAGGTCAGCAGGTGCTGAGCCAGTTCCCCTTCAGTTACCTCGGCTCTTCCTCTCAACAGCTCAAAGGCTCGATAGCGTGCCCGATCCAGGGGATCCAAGGATGCATCGATCGCAACATCTGGAGCAAGCACCCAGACCGGATTGCCGGCTGTTGGTTCCCAGGTAGCGAATCTCGGCTTGTGCTTCAGGACCTTGCCAATCTCGTGCTGGACGGTCTCAGGATGCTCCTGGTGCTTGCGAAACGCCCGGCTGTATAGGACTTGCTGGATGAGAAGCGACGTAATCAGCTTGATATCCGCACCCAGATAGGCAACAATGATCCGTTCGATCTCGTGGGCCACGTAGTTGCTTTCGGTGGGCAACTGAACAACTTCCGAGCGTCCGTAGATGGCCTCGAACGTCGGGTGGCTCATCTTCCGGAAGTTGAGATACATGTCTCCTGCGGGATTGATGTTCGGGTTCTCTATCTGCCTCATCGACCGAATTGGGACCTGCTGCCAGACCGAGTTAATGTAGTGAAGCCCACTTTCCTCACATGCGGTTACGATACTTTGCCACAGGCTCAGGTCTCGATGCTTGTATACCAGGGTGAACCATCGATCCGGTTTCAGGCTGCGTGCGATCGATTCGACCGCAGCCCTGAACTCGCTCAGAAATTGCTGCCGACTCTTTCGAAACTTCCCGCCTTCAACCAACTCCTGCCGACGAGCCTCATCGGTGATTTCCAGACCCAGCCAGGCTGCCCAAAGGGTCGATAGATCGAGGAAGTAGATCCCATTCGAGTAGGGCGGATCAGTGAAGCAGTAATCGATCGCATTCTCGCCGGTGACTTCGTGAATCCGGGCCGCGGGAACATCCTTGAGGACGAAATCCGCCCGATACCTTTCGCCGATCAGAGTATTGGTCTCTATCTTGGCCCTCACCACGGCGGCGAACGTCCTCTCGAAGGTTGGCCAGACTCGGTGTTCATAGAAGTTCTTTGCGGGCGAGAAGCTGAACCTGCGCAGGAAGTTCGCGTCGCTTCGATACTGTGACTCTTTCGCGGGATCACCCCTAGCCGCGTAGGTTCGGTTGGCGTATCGCACCGTATTGGCCAGCGCCACACGCAACAGGTCTCGTTGAAGCTCATCTTCGACATCATCGATTGCATCACGTAGGATGGTCAGAGCCGCGAGTTGTCTGGGCGTGTGTAACTGGTCCATCGTCACTTCATCCGACCGGCGGACTGTTTCGGGAATAGGCACTCTCGGGTATTCGAGATCCTCAAGCAGCCGGAGGATCGAATCCTCTGAAGCCGAGTCCAGGACTTCTATCTCCGTTTTCGCAACAGTCTGGACCCGGTGGAACGCAGCCTCTAGGGCCACGATGTTAACCGGCGCCACAGCGGTCATGCGGGTGATGAATCTGGCTACGGGATTGATGTCACTGGCGACAACCCGCCGGCCCAAGACGAGTGACTCGACAGGAGTTACCCCGCTGCCGGCGAAGGGGTCTAGGACCGTATCCCTGGCCGACGTGTAATGACGAATGTAGTGCTGCACCACCTGCCAAGGCTTCTTCGCCGGAAATGGCAGGAATCCAAAGTGCCGGGCACCGCTTCTCTCCCTCGGACGATAACCCACGCTGTAGTTGATTGGATCGTCAGGGAGAGTTCCCTCGGGTTGGTACAGAGGACCTAGGCGCGATACTGCGCTTGGCATGGTCACGCCACCTCCCGCAGCTTCGCGACCTGCTCGTGGATCGGCACCAGGAGGAGAAGCTGCCGGTGATGTCTGAGAACGTCAACGACTTCACTCTCGCTGTAGGCATAGTAGACCGAGAACCCGTCGGTGATCAGATATGATTCCGGCTTCTCGAGTTGGAGGCTCTCGTCTCGAAGGTTCTTCACAACCTGCTGGACTTGCTTTGGAGAGAAGCCACGGCGTCGGAGTTCGCAAGCCATGAGGGCCTTCACTACCTCACTCGCTGAGTAGAACAGGCTTGGCTTGCCTCGGCGGCCACCGGACTCCTTCAGCATCGGCACCACCAGCCCAATCCCCGCCCAGTACCCCACCTGCTTTCTGGTCATTCCGGTCAATCGTATGAGCTCGGGCGCCGTATACGTCTGCTTCCCCAGCATCCACCTCTTGGCCTGGGCTTCCAGGACTGGATCCAATACCGACTGGGTAGTCTCGTCCACTATCATGCTCCCTGACTATGAGCAATTGCGCTGACTTTTGACAATGCTACCGCCAACTCCGTTGGAATGCAAGGGGCACGGGGGCAACGGGGGCGACAGTGCAGTGCACAGCCTATCCCTTGCGGACGCTGCCGCCACCATGTTCACGTCCGTGAGGGCGAGGGTTCGAGTCCCTTCTCTCCCAGTCTTCGTGCCCCGTGGCAAACTGCACGAAACGCCGGACAGTCCTGCACCACGCCTGTTTCGCTGGGCTGATCTCCGCCGCCTTCGCCTGGTTGTATGCCGGTGTCCCCCCCGCCTCGCGGCCACAGATGGATGCGATGTTGCCGATCGCCCCCGCTCTTGCTACACGATGCGCGGTACCACCCGCCGCGAAGCGCGTAGGGCGGCAAAGAGACTCAGGTCCAGGGTTTCGCGGAACTACTCGTCGCCAGCCAGTCAGACTGGTAGGGAGAAGCCAGACCCCGACCGTCGGGCTCAAGGCGGGGGTGATAGCTCACGCACCAGTCCTCGGGCGATACTGGACCGCCTCGGCGACGTGGGCAGGGGCGATCTGAGAGGAGCCCTCCAGGTCGGCGATGGTGCGGGCGACCTTCAGGATGCGGTGGTAGGCCCGGGCGGAGAGGTGCATCTGGGAGACAGCCGCCTTCAGAATGCCTGCCGCCGCCCCCTCCACAGAGCAGTGCTTGCGGACATCGGCAGGACCCATCTCGGCGTTGCAGGTGATCTTCGTCCCCCGGAAGCGCTGCCTCTGTGTCCCCCTGGCGGACTCCACTCGGACGCGGATTTGGGCCGAGGTCTCCCCCTGACCATCCCCTGCCAGCTTCTCATATGCGATGCGGGGGACATCTACATGGATGTCCATGCGGTCGAGCATGGGCCCCGAGATCCGCTTCTGGTACTTGCTGACCAGGCTCTCGGAGCAGGAACAGGCGCGCTGGGGATCGCCATAGTAGCCGCAGGGGCACGGATTCATGGCCGCGACGAGAACGAACCTGGCCGGGAAGGTGATGCTTCCCTGGGCCCGACTGATGGTGACCACACCGTCCTCCACGGGCTGGCGCAATAACTCCAGTGTGGACTGACCGAACTCCGGGAACTCGTCCAGGAACAGCACCCCCCGGTGCGCCAGCGATATCTCCCCCGGGTGGGGCCACTTGCCGCCACCGATCAAGCCGGCATAGGAGATAGTGTGGTGGGGCGCCCGAAAGGGCCTCTCACGAACGAGGGGCACCTCCCGCGGCAGGCGACCAGTGATGCTGTAGATCTTGGTGACCTCCAGCATCTCGTCGACGGACATGGCCGGGACCATGGTCGGCAGGGTGCGGGCGAGCAAGGTCTTCCCCGATCCGGGCGGACCCTGCATGAGCACGTTGTGTCCTCCCGCCGCGGCCACCTCCAGGGCGCGTTTGGCGTGTTCCTGTCCTCGCACGTGGGACATATCCATGGCGTGCTCGGTGGGAATCGCAGCCTCCCAGCCATCCTGGTGGACCGCGGGCTGGATGGGCATCTCGTCCCGCAGATGGGAGACCAGGGCAGCGAGACTCTCCACCGGGATGACCTTCACCCCCTCGACCAACGCGGCCTCCCGGGCATCCTCCGCCGGCACATAGACGGTGTCGATCCGCCTCTCTCTGGCCATGCTGACCATGGGAAGGATACCGTTCGCGTGGCGCAGGCCGCCGTCCAGAGATAGTTCCCCCAGGAACAGGGCGGGGTTCTCCTGGAGCGGGACCTGCCCGGAGGCCATTAGGATGCCGACGGCGATGGGGAGATCGTAGGCTGGACCTTCCTTCTTGAGATCCGCTGGCGCGAGGTTACAGGCCATGCGGCGCATGGGAAAGGTGAGCCCGCTGTTTTTGATGGCTGCGCGGACTCGCTCGCGGGCCTCTTGGACGGCAGTATCGGGAAGGCCGACGACGATGAAGTTGGGCATGCCATGAGAGGCGATATCGACCTCGACTTCCACCAGTTGGCCATCGAGGCCGACTACAGCACAGGTCAAGGCCTTGGCGAGCATGGGACCCTCTCAAGTCCACAAGGTACACCCCTGCGCGAAGTCATTGCTCGACTTCCAGGAGGTCCCTGGCCTCGACTAGAGCGCGGATGACGCCCTCGTCTAGGACGCAATCTGCAACATAGGTATCGACGCCTCTTCGGGAAGGAGAGGCCGGAGTTCTTGACGGCGGCGCGGATGCGCTCCTTCGCCTCCTGCACGGCGGCATCCGGCAGGCCCACGATGATGAAGTTGGGCATGCCGTAGGAGGCGATGTCGACTTCGACTTCGACCAACTGGCCGTCCAGGCCGACGACGGCGCAGGTGAGCGCCTTGGCAAGCAAGTTGGGACCTCCGAGGGGTGCTGAGTGCTGGGTGCTAATGGCTGGTAGCTGACGGCTCGATCTTAGCAGGAAAGTGGTAGATGGGAAAGGGAAACGCCACACCAAGGGGCGGCGGACCCAACCTACGCTGGGTTTCCAGTGGTACAACTCGTCGGCTAGGGGAAGTCCCATGGCCAAGAAGGCATGTACCTCTCTGGCGATGCGATCTGCTGGCCATTGTGGGATCACGAGGATGCCAGCATGCTGGACGTCGGCGCGCCAGGCAGCCGACCAGCGCCGCCAGGCGTCGTGCAGCAGGAAGATGACCGATGACTCGATACTGGCAGGAAAGTGGTAGATGAGGAAGGGGCTGCCGGACGGGCTCACTTCATCTGCGGGCTCCTGGTGCGGACGCGCTCGTAGAGCTCTTCCATGACCGCGATGAAGGACTGATCCTTCGGCCAGAAGGGGGGATAGTCGCCTCCTTCCTGATTAGGAGGGCCGGCACGCTGGGAGCTGGCGGCGCCTCGATCGCGGGCGGCAGGCGCCGGGCTCCGGTCCAGAACCCCTTGTAGCTCACCGTCTCCGGCGCGGGCTCGACGACCGGCCGGGTGAAGTACGACTGAGCGGGCCGCACCTCAACCTCCGGCATGTCGAGCTCGGAGGCGAGCAACTGCCCCAGCAGGGGAAGACCGCGCCGGAGGAAGACGCCCGCGTCGGGGGCTACCTTTTGCGGCTATCCGATAGGTTCTAGGTGCCCAGAGACTTGATTTTGGCGACCGGTAGATAGAGGTGGCGCTCCTCCCCGACGAAAGGACGGAACTCGAATGCCTCGTAGAAGGCACGGGCCCGATCGTTCTTCGCATCCACCGTTACAGCCAGCAGCCCCATCTTCTCGCTGGTCTGGAGACAACGCTGAAGGGCGTCCAGCAGGAGAAAGCCGCCGAGCTTTTGGCCCTGATAGCGCAGGTCCACGGCCAACCTGCCGATGAGGGCCGCCGGCAGCTCCTCATACCGGGGCAGCTTGGCCCTCATGATCTCGGGGAGTCTGTCGGACCTGATAGAAGCAGTCGAGAGGCTGTAGTACCCGGCCACCCGCTGATCCATGTTGTCCATCAGCAGGTAGATAACGGCCGCTCCCTTGCGTTGGTCCTGGCTTGCCTGGCGCGACAGGTAGCGATCCAGGGCGTCGACGCCGCAAGAGAAGCCGCGCCTTGCCTGGTTGCCCAAGACCTCCACCCGATACCTATCTTCCACTCACCATCGTCCGGTGCATCTGCGCGTATCGCGTCAGCCGCTCGCCAGGC
>JAJYNT010000254.1 GCA_021786215.1 Chloroflexota bacterium
GGCTATGGAGAGTTCCCGAAAGCATTTTGCTGTCTACGTCGAGTTCGCCCTGTTCCACATCGCCGTGGCCGTCGCCATCGCTGGCAGCTTCGCCCATCCCTACGCCAGAGGCTTGCTGACCCAGCCGGTGGTGTACACCGGCTGCTTCTTCCTGGCTCTCGGCTTCCTGATGGGGCTTCTTCGGCTGCGACGCCGGCTGGTCAGGCCCGAGATGAGGCTCCTCAGCACCCCGGACGACTACTTCGCTGTCTGCGCGATCACTCTCTATTTCGCGCTGGCCTTCTGGGGTCTGCTGACCGACAGCTTCATGGGACTGTCCACATACTTCGGCTTCACGGCGCTGCTGCTAATCTACGTCCCGACCAGCAAGGTCTCCCACTACCTCTACATGCCATTCACCCGCTTCTACCACGGCTACCTGTTCGGTCGTCGGGGAGTGATGGCTTGGGCCAGGCCCGGGGGGAGGTACTGAGATGGCAACCGCATCTGTTCTCCCTGCCGAGGTCACCGAGGCGGGCAGGAAGGCTCTGAAGCTGCTGGACTCCAAGCTCACCCGGCAGCTGGCCGTCAACATGCACGCCTGCGTCCACTGCGGGATGTGCTTCGAGTCGTGCCACTACTTCCTGTCCACCGGGGACCCCACGCTTACCCCGGCCTACAAGGCCGAGCAATTCCGGCGTCTCTACAAGCGGCGGTATGACTGGATGGGCAAGCTGATCCCCGGCTGGGTCCACGCCGCGGAACCGACCGAGGAGCAGCTGGAAAAGCTGTATGATGCCGCCTTCGGCTCCTGCACCATGTGCCGGCGCTGCAACCTGAACTGCCCGATGGGGCTGGACATGGGGCTGATGATGCGTGCGGCCAGGTCGATCCTCACCGGCCTCGATCGCATCCCTTCCGGGCTGAAGGCCACCGTCAACGCCCACCTGGAGACGGGCAACAATATGGGCGTCAGCCGGGAGGACTTCGTCGAGACCGTCGAGTGGATCGAGGAGGAGTTGCAGAAGGATCTGGGGGACCCCAACTTCCGGATCCCCATCGATAGGCCCGGTACCCAGTACTTGATGTTCCTGAACCCTCGAGAGGTCAAGTTCTATCCGCTGCTGTTCATGGCCCAGTTCAAGACCTGCTACGCGGCGGGCCAGAGCTGGGGCCTCTCCAGCACCGCCTGGGACGCCACCAACTACGGCCTCTTCTCCGGTGACGATGAGGCATGCAAGAAGATCGTGACCAGGACCCTGGAGGAGGCAGTTCGGCTGGGGGCCGAGACCCTTGTCATGACGGAGTGCGGTCACGGCTATCGGGTCTACCGATGGGAGGCGCCTAACTGGTACGGCAAGCCGATGCCGGTCCGGGTGAGGAGCTACGTTGATCTGGTCGCAGAGCACATACGGGAGGGCCGGCTCAATCTGGACCGCACTCGCAACACCGATCCGGTCACCTACCACGATCCATGCAACCAGGCCCGGAGTGGCGGCATCGTGGCAGAGCCCCGCTACATCTTGTGGCGTGCCGTGATGGACTTCCGGGAAATGGAGCCGCACGGCATCAACAACTACTGTTGCGGGGGCGGTGGCGGCGCCCTGACCATGCCGGAGTTCCGAGAGCGGCGGCTGGCCGCCGCCAGGACCAAGGCCGAACAGATCAGGGCCACCGGGGCAAAGATCGTCGCCACCTCCTGCCACAACTGCATCGACCAGCTCAACGAGGTCAGCCGGCACTATGAGCTGGGCGTACAAGTGAAGAACATCTGCGAGCTGGTGGCCGATGCGATCGTGCTCCCCTCGGAGGATGGGGCCTCAGACTCGCGAGCTGGTCCGGCGGAGAAGGAGGTCGCGGTTGACGACAAGGGCTTCATCCGGAACCCGGAGGAGTGGTCGCCGGAGGCAGCCACGTTCGTCGCTAGGCGGGTCGGCTACGGGCAGGCCCTGGATCCACTGACCGAGGCGCATTGGCGGGTGATCGACGGCGTTCGCTCCTACTACCAGCGAAACGGGGTTGCGCCGACGCGCCTAGAGCTGTGTGTCGAGCTGGGACTGACCAAGAAGGAGTTCTATCGACTCTTCCCGGGCACAATGAAGACCGTCTTGCGGGTAGCCGGATTGCCGAGGTCGGCTGATCCTCTAGCACGACAGTAGCCAGAATCGTCCGTGGCTTGAAGAGCGAGAACCTCCTGGGTTGTGGTTAAGTGTCTGACGACTTACCCAACCCAGGGGGAGTCTCCTGGCCATGGCGTCCCCCGAAAACTGGGAAGGATGATTTGTTAGGATGGCTGTGCCGAGGAGTCGCAGGAGGAGTGGGCATGGTTCGCGGGCAGAGTGGCCTCACGAGGGGATGGGATGCCTGGACCCCCGCCTTCGTCACAAGAACTCCCCAAGAACTGTCTTGACAACGGAGTACGCCATACCCCCTCCACGACAGAGGAGGTGGCTGGCTGCCAGCGCGCACGCGCCGAAGACGTTAACCGTGAGTATGGACATTTGCCGTATCTGGCGTGATAATCGGTGCGAGACGGGATGGAGGCGGCGGGCCGGTGCCGTACAGGCGAGTTCGGGAGCAGGGGATCGTCTTCTACTTCAAGTAGGACGACCGGCACCCCGATCTCCTGCACATCCACGCGCGGCACTTGACCGACATAGATGACGCTCTCGACGTCTTCTTCGACCCAGATCGCCAGGACGAGTGGAACGAGGAACACCGGCGGTGGGAGCCCCAGTCCACGTCCCACATGCTGTATACGAGAGGCCGATCATCTCGATGTTTCCTCTATCCGCAGCACCGGCCTCGAGGCTTCTCGTTCGCTCCCCCTTTCGCACGAGTCTCTCCATGCCGAAGAACAATCGGGATGGTTCACACCGAAGGGAAGATAGGGTAACAGTGGATGCATGTGGCATCGGGGCTTGTCCCCGACGGGTAGCCACGTCGCCCACAGGGGGCGACGCTACAACCGTTACCACTGTCCTGAACCATCCCGACACGGTGAGAGAGAACGCAACCTCCTTCGCCTCCTGGACAAGGTTGAGACTTGGATCGGGACGGCTCGTGCGACTGTAGGTGATGGTCTGGGTGATCTTCACGGCAGGGATCGCGCCCTACCCGGTTTCGAGCATGGACGGAGAATAGAGAGTATCGAATGCTTCGCGCCTACCGCTCCCACCGCTCCTCTCTGGGGACGGCTTCCCAATCCCGGAAACCTGAGCAGTGACACGCATCCCCTGAACGTATTGACAGTGCGAAACCCCCGTGTTAACCTCTTAGCACTCTAACCATGAGAGTGCTAATGCGCGATTGGCTCTTGGCCGGGCATCGCCAAGTAGTCAGCCGGGTTAGGGGGAACACTGGATTGGATCTGACAACGCGGCAGCAGGCGATCCTCAAGCGAGTCGTGGAGGATTACATTCTCACGGCCATTCCCGTTCCTTCGGAAAAGATCGTGGGGCGGGCCGGGCTGAAGGTCAGCTCGGCGACCATCCGCAACGAGATGATGGAGCTGGAAGAGCTGGGTCTGTTGACCCACCCTCACACCTCGGCGGGCCGCGTCCCTTCCGATATAGGGTATAGATACTACATCGAGCACTTGATGACGGAGGGTGGGCTCAGCTCTGTAGAAGAGCAAACCGTCTGGCATCAATTCCATCAGGTAGAAGCCGAGGTCGACGAGTGGGGTCCGTTGGCGGCGGCCGTGATGGCTCAGATGGCGCGGACGGCTGCACTGGTCACCAAGCTGCACACGCCGGAAGATCGGGTCAAGCGGATTGAGCTGGTGTCCGTCCAGGACGACCTGGCGCTGGTGGTGCTGATATTGCGCTCGGGCGGTCTGCAGCAGCGAATGCTCCGGCTGGAGGTTCCGGCCAGCCGGGAGAAGCTGATCAAGTTGGCCAACAAGCTCACCGATCTCCTGGAAGGCAAGAACTCCTCTGAGGTGCTTCAGAGGGCGGTGGTCCTCCAGGGTTTCGAGCGGGAGTTGACCAGCCTGGTCGCTCGATTGATTCAGCAGAGCGAGCGAAGCTGGAGCGATGCCATCTACTATGAGGGCATCGGATACGTTTCTAGCGAGCCCGAGTTTGGTAGGGCTGAGCGGTTGATGGCCCTGATGGAGGCGCTTCAGCGGGGAATTGTGCTGGCGCCTCTCCTGGGAGACATTTTGGGCAGCGGTGGCCTGAGGGTGATCATCGGCCGAGAGAACGAGGCCGAGGAGATGCAGGGTTGCAGCCTGGTGCTGACCCGCTACGGTCTCTCGAGGCAGGCTGCCGGGGTTGTGGGCATTGTTGGCCCCACCCGAATGAAATACTGGCGGGCTGTGTCCCTGGTGCGCTTCATGGCCAACCTACTGGATCAGCTCGTCGAGCAATCGCTACGGTAACGGAGGAAGCATGGCTAACCAGCAAGGAGCCGCTGAGACCCCGGATGCAGGTGGACAACGGCCAGAGGCTGCCACAGACGAGGAGAAAGTCGCTACAGCCGGGAGCGAGGATCTCGACGCTCTTCGAACCCAACTGGAAGAGGAGAAGACTCGAGCCGAGAAGTGTCTGTCCAACTGGCAGAGAGCCGAAGCGGACCTGTCCAACTTCAAGAGGCGGGCCGAGCAGGAGCGGGGCGATCTGATAAAGTTTGCCAACTCCTCGCTGATCGGCAAGTTGCTGCCGGTTCTGGACGACTTCGATCGGGCGATGGGCGCGGTGCCTGAGGAGGTGCGCACCCAGGGCTGGATCGAGGGGATCAAGCTCATTGATCGCAAGCTCCGATCTTTCCTGGAGCAGGAGGGAGTTACCCCAATCGAGGCCCTCGGCAAGGAGTTCGATCCCCATGTACACGAGGCGGTGATGAGGGAAGACGGCGAGGGCGACGTCGACGTCGTGGTTGAGGAGTTTCAGAAGGGTTACAAGCTGCACGACCGGGTAATCAGGCCAACAATGGTGAGGGTTGGCAGACGAAGCAGCAAATCTGAGTAATCTGGAAAGGGAGTGATAGGCATGCCGAGGGTCATCGGGATTGATTTGGGTACAACAAACTCGGTAGTGGCTGTCATGGAAGGCGGCGAGCCCGTCGTCATACCCAACTCCGAGGGCGGGCGGCTTACCCCTTCGGTGGTAGCCATTTCCAAGAGCGGGGAGCGGCTGGTGGGCCAGGTGGCCAAGCGCCAGTCGATCACCAATCCTGACAACACGATTTTTTCCATCAAGCGGTTCATGGGACGAAAGTTCCGCGATTCCCACGTGGAACGGGATCGGAAGCTGGTGCCCTATAAGTTGAGCGAGGCACCCAACGGCGACGTTCAGGTCTCCATGGGCGACCGGACCTACTCGCCACCAGAGATTTCGGCCATGATCCTGCAGAAACTGAAGGCGGATGCGGAGGCATATCTGGGCGAGAAGGTCACCGAGGCTGTGATCACCGTCCCTGCCTACTTCAACGATAGCCAGCGACAGGCCACGAAGGATGCGGGCACGATCGCCGGGCTCAACGTTCTCAGGATAATCAACGAGCCCACGGCCGCTTCCCTGGCCTACGGTCTCGATAAGAAGAAGGAAGAGACCATCGCTGTGTACGACCTGGGCGGTGGCACCTTCGATATCTCCATTCTCCAGCTGGGCGAGGGCGTCTTCGAGGTGAAATCCACCAATGGCGACACCCACCTGGGCGGGGATGACTTCGACCAGAAGGTCATCGACTGGCTGGCCGACGAGTTTAGGAGGGAGAACGGCATCGATCTACGCCAGGACAGGATGGCGCTGCAGCGACTCAAGGAGGCGGCGGAGAAGGCGAAGGTGGAGCTCTCCTCCACCATGTCCACCGAGGTGAATCTGCCCTTCATTACCGCGGATGCCAGCGGCCCCAAGCACCTGACCATGACGCTGACCAGGGCCAAGCTGGAGCAGTTGACGGCCGATCTGAAAGAGCGAAGCATTGGTCCGGTCAAGCAGGCGCTCTCGGATGCAGGACTCTCTTCCCCGCAGGTGGACGAAGTGATCCTGGTCGGCGGGCAGACCCGAATGCCGGCGGTCCAGGAGGCGGTGAAGAAGCTGTTCGGCAAGGAGCCTCACAAGGGGGTCAACCCGGATGAGGTGGTGGCCATTGGGGCCGCGATCCAGGCGGGTGTTCTGAAGGGCGAGGTGAGGGATGTCCTGCTGTTGGACGTGACGCCTCTATCCCTGGGCATCGAGACCCTGGGCGGGGTGGTGAGCAAGCTGATCGAGCGGAACACCACTATTCCCACATCGAAGAGCCAGGTCTACTCCACCGCGTCGGACAACCAGACGAGTGTGGAGATCCATGTGCTCCAGGGTGAGCGCCCAATGGCCTCTGAGAACAAGAGCCTCGGTCGTTTCATTCTGGACGGCATCCCGCCGGCACCCCGAGGGCTTCCTCAGATCGAGGTGACCTTCGACATCGATGCCAACGGAATCCTAAACGTTTCCGCCAAGGATAAGGCCACCGGCAAGGAGCAAAGGATCACCATCCAGGCTTCCAGCGGGCTGAGCAAGGAAGAGATCGACAAGATGGTGAAGGAGGCCGAGCTCCACGCGGCCGAGGATCAGCGGAAGCGGGATGAGGCCGAGGCCAGGAACGTTGCGGATACGGCTGCCTACCAGGCCGAGAAAATGCTTAAGGACCTGGGAGACAAGGTTCCGGCGGACATCAAGAACGAGGTCGAGGGCAAGATCGCGGCGGTTCGTTCGGCCCTGCAGGGGCAGGATGTGGATTATATGCGACGGACCGCCGACGAGCTCAACAGCTCGCTGCAGAAGATCGGTCAGCACATGTACGGCCAGCAGGGCCAGGGCGGGCAGACTCCTCCTGGAGGAGAGCAGCCCGGAGGCCACGGGCCGGACGAGGGGACCGTCGAGGGCGAGTTCCGGGAAGTGTAATGTAAGAGGCTGCTGGATGCCGGTTGTAGGGGCGGTTCCCGAACCGCCCCTACAGATGTGATGGGCAGGCCGTGCAGCGGCCTCGCCAGGTCGATTGATTGGACCCCCATCATGGGGTACACTTATCTGATGCGGGGTGAATGTCCGGACTAGATCCGGCCGTTTGCCCGGTGAATAGACGTAAGGCAGGTGGACTGCCGGATGGCGACCAAGAGAGACTACTACGAGGTGTTGGGTATAGCCCGCACCGCCTCAGCCGACGAGATCAAGAAGGCCTATCGGAAGCTGGCCATGCAGTACCATCCGGACCGGAATCCGGAGGACGGGGCCGCGGAGCGCTTCAAGGAGGTCACTGCCGCCTATGAGGTGCTGAACGATCCGGAGAAGCGAGCCCGCTACGATCAGTTTGGCCATGCTGGAGTGGACGGCAACTTCGGCATGGGCGGAATGGGTGGTTTCGAGGGGTTCGGCTCCGGCTTCCCCTTCGGGGACATTTTCGAAACCTTCTTTGGTGGGGGCGCAGCCTCCCCGGCCGCTCGACGTCGAGCCCCGCAGCGGGGCACCGATCTGCGCTATGACATGACCCTGGAGTTCGAGGAGGCCATCTTCGGTTGCGAGAGGGATCTGGAAGTCCCTCGCATGGAGGTTTGCCACGTATGCTCCGGCTCCGGGGCGGAGCCCGGCACACAGCCGGCCCGTTGCACCAAGTGCAATGGTACAGGCGAGATCAGGCGGGTGCAGCAGTCGATCCTCGGGCAGTTCGTTAACGTCACCGTCTGCAGCAGCTGCCACGGCGAGGGTACGGTGATCTCCTCTCCCTGCCACCATTGTCACGGTCAGGGGCGGGAGCGGGTGACGCGCCGGATCAAGGTGAACATTCCGGCCGGCATCGACGACGGGTCCCAGATTCGACTCACCGGTGAAGGTGAACCGGGTGCCAACGGTGGACCACGAGGCAACCTGTACGTGGTGGTCGCGGTGAAGCCCCATCGGTACTTCCGGCGAGAGGCCAACGACATCGTAATCGATCTGCCCATCAATGTGGCACAGGCGGCTCTGGGCACCGAGGTTGAGGTTCCCACGGTGGACGGTCCCACGAACCTGAAGATCCCGGCGGGCACCCAATCGGGCCGAATGCTGCGGCTGAAGGGCAAAGGTGTTCCTTTCCTTCGGGATCGTGGGAGGGGCGACCAGCTGGTGCACATCATGGTGACGGTGCCCACCCACCTCAGCGACAAGCAGAAGCAGCTGCTGAGGGAGCTGGGCGAGACCTTCGGGCAGGAGGTAACGCCCCAGGAGAACAAGGGCTTCTTCGACAAGGTGAAGGACGCCTTCGGCGTGTAGCGAGGACTGAGGGCTGGGCGGGGTTTGGGGTGTCCCCAAAGATCCTCCTTCCTCACTTCCATAACAAGAGCATCGTAGCCACGGTCTGAACCGTGGCTATCTCTTTATCAAGAGGTGATATGATCTGGATAGAGCTTAGTGTCCAGGCTGAGGCGGAGGCGGTCGAGTCGGTCGCCGAGCTGTTCAGCCGTCTGGGTCACGGGGGAGTGGCCATCGAAGAGCCACTGGCC
>JAJYNT010000012.1 GCA_021786215.1 Chloroflexota bacterium
GCCAGACATTCCACGGGTCGGGGGTGACTGTTGGACTTCATACGACTGCAGGATACCGAGGGCACACGTTTCCCTGCCGGCAGGTGGACACGCCTGCTGGCAGGCCCTGGTTCGCTCCCAACCAACAACTTCGTCGTTGGGCACAGCACCCAGCATCCCGGTGGCGGAATCCCGCGGCACTCGCATCACAATGAGGAGTTGTATGTCTGCTTGGCCGGCCGGGTGGAGATGAGTGTGGGGGCCGAGACCCAGATCATGGAGCCGGTGTCGGCGGCTTACATCCCATCCAACGTGCCTCATTCCCTACGGAATGTGGCTGAGGGTGAGAGCGTCATCATGTTCGTCTACAGCCCGGCAGGCGTGGTGGATCACTGGCAGGAGGAACTGAAGGGTACACTCAAGTAAGCACGCAGATTCGGAGTCAAGGGCGAGGAAGGTTGCCGGCAAGGGGTTTCGCCCGGATTGCTGACCGAGGAGATTCGTCATGTCGTTTCACCTAGCAGAGAAGACCGTTGATGACTTTAGGGTTGGTGATTTACTCAGCTTTTCGAAGACCATTACTGAGGCTGACGTGGTCATGTTTGCGGCTGTTTCCGGTGACGTGGCGCCTGAGCACGTGAACGACCAGTATGCGAAAACAGGGCCCTTTGGCGAGCGGATTGCCCACGAACTTCTGCCGGCGTCCCTGGCATCGGCGGCACTGGGCCGGATGCTTTCGCCTTGCTCTATCTTGGAGTCCTGCGAGTTTCGCTTTGCTGCCCCGGTTCATTTTGGAGATACCATCACGGCGACCGCGGAGGTCAAGGAGAAAGACCCTGGTGCGGCGCGCATCAGGCTCCGGGTGGTGTGCACCAACCAGAGAGACGAGGTCGTTCTCGAGGGTAGCGCGGTGCAGGTGATGGTGGGACGAGGAAAGTAGACCTCACACCCTAACGAGATCCAGACTGGGGGTATTGGAGGATCATGGCGAAACCGCTGTTGACCCCGCACGATGCTGCCGCGCTGCTCCGAGATGGGGATACTCTGGCCATCGATGGCTCGGGAGGTGGTCTGGTTGAGCCCGACTCCTTGATCGCTGCGCTGAGCAGGCGATTCAAGCAGACCGGGCATCCCCGGGATCTGACCGTGATCCATTCCACGGGGATCGGGGACCGTGCAAGTCGGGGCGTCTCCCTGCTGGCATTGGAGGGGCTATGCCGTCGAGTGATCGGCGGGCACTGGGGACAAGCACCGGAGATGGCTCGTTTAGCGGCAGAGAACAAGATAGAGGCCTACTGCTTCCCTCAGGGTATCTTGAATCAGCTTTATCGGGAGATCGCGGCGGGAAGGCCGGGTGTCATCACCCATGTGGGCCTCGGCACCTTTGTGGATCCTCGACTGGAGGGTGGCAAGCTCAATTCGGTCACTAGGGAGGATCTGGTGGAGGTGGTCACCCTGGGTGGCCGGGAGTGGCTGTTCTACAAGGCTCTGCCCGTCGACATGGCTTGGATTCGAGGAACCAGTGCCGATGAGGACGGCTACATTTCCCAGGAGCAGGAGGCAGCGACCCTGGGGGCGCTCGCGGTCGCGCAGGCGGCTCGAAATTCCGGAGGGATCGTAGTTGCCCAGGTGAAGCGATTGGCCGTAGCCGGTTCGCTCCCAGCCAAGTCGATAGAGGTGCCGGGGCCGATGGTCGATGCCATAGTGGTTCACGACGCTCAGTGGCAAACCTACGAGGCCGAGTACAACCCTGCCTTCTGTGGCGAGCTTCGCGTTCCGCTTCAGAGGATCAAGTCCCTGCCATTCGACGTGCGCAAGATCGTCGCGCGGCGGGCAGCCGCGGAGATCATGCCGGGGGCTCTACTGAACCTGGGTGTCGGAATGCCCGACGGCGTGGCGGCTGTAGCAGCCGAAGAAGGGGTCAGCGAGATGTTCACCCTGACGGTCGAGCAGGGGGGTTACGGCGGCATTCCCGCGCCGGGGATAATCTTCGGGGCGGTGTCTAACCCCAGGGCCGTCATCGATGGACCATCCCAGTTCGACTTCTACGACGGTGGCGGGCTGGATCTCACCTGCCTTGGGATGGCGCAGGCAGACCGCAACGGGAACGTCAACGTCAGCAAGTTTGGCTCGACCATTATGGGGACAGGCGGCTTCGTCGACATTTCACAAGGATCGAAGTCGGTGGTGTTCTGTGCGACCTTCACGGCTGGCGGATTGGAGATCGAGATCCATGACCGGCAGTTGCGGATAGTCAGGGAAGGGAAGCACAAGAAGTTCTTGCGCCGGGTCGACCAAGTTAGCTTCTCAGGCGATACCGCGCGAAGCCGAGGGCAACGCGTGCTGTACATAACGGAGCGAGCGGTAATGGAGATGAAGCCGGAGGGTCTTTCGGTTACGGAGGTCGCTCCAGGCATCGATTTGCAGCGGGATGTGCTCGGATTGATGGAGTTCGAACCCATGGTCTCGCCGAATCTGAAGTTGATGGATGCCAGGTTGTTCGACCCGGCTCCCATGGGGCTTGCGGCCGATCTTCATGCGAAGGGTAGTGCCGACATGAGACCACAGTTGCGCCAGCGAATGGCCAGAGTCCAGGGGGTTCTGGAGTGATCCTGCATAAATCCATGGATGACTTGAAGGTCGGCGACGCTGCCTTCTTCTCGAAGACGGTAACCGAGGCCGATGCGCTGCTGTATGTTGGCGCTACAGGCGATTTCAGCCCGATACACATAGACGAACAGTACTCCCAAGGGACGAGGTTTGGCCATCGAATAGCGCCGGGGATCATGGTCGCCGGCATGATCACGGCGGTGCTGGGCAATGACCTGGTGGGCTGCGAGCCCATCTCCGTCGCCGACGAGTTCCAGTTCAAAGCTCCAGTCTACTATGGCGACACGATAACGGCCGAGATGCGGATCGTGGAGAAGATGCCGGAGAAGAGGGTTCTGAGACTAGAGGCAACTTGCACCAATCAGGACGGCTTGGTGGTTCTTACAGCCAGGGCCGTGATGGTTTTCCCGAAGCCCGTCCCCGTAGCAGAAAGCGACGAAGCAAAAGGGTAGGAGGAACCTAATGCACGTTGTGGTGTGCATCAACCATATTCCAGATCCAGAGGCTCCCGCGAGGCAGTTCAAGCTGGACGAACAGTCCAACCGGCCCTTGTTAGAACGGGTGAGCCGCGTCATCGGTCCTTTCGACGAGAACGCGTTGGAGACTGGGCTGCAGCTCAAGGATGGTGTGGGGGCCAAGGTTACCGCGGTGACCGTGGGGCCGGCTTCCAACGTGGAGGCGCTGCGTCGCGCCCTCGCGACTCGCTGTGACGCTGCCGTTCTGGTGAAAGAGGAGCGAGCCACAGAGTTGGACTCGATGGGCGTGGCCCGGGTGTTGAGTGGAGCAATAGCCAGGCTGGGCGATGTGAACTTAGTTCTGTGTGGCCGCCAAGTGGGTGATTGGGATAGCGGCCAGGTCGGCCAGCTCCTTGCTGAGGAGTTGAAGTGGCCGTGCGCCACACTGGCTCGGGACCTCAAGCCCGTTGGAGGCCAATCGGTGCGGCTGACGAAGGAGGTTCCAGGCGGCACCGCGATGGTCGAGACCCCGTTGCCGGCAGTGGTGACGGTCACCAACGCTCCAACCAATCAGCTTCGAATTCCGAAGGTCAAGGACGTGATGGCTGCTCACCGAGTTCCGATCACCACCTGGAGCGCTGCTGATCTTGGTGTTGACACGGCCAACCTTGTCCGTGGTCGTCGAGTGGAGTTGCTCCGGATGTTCATCCCCGAGAGTAGCGGCCAGGTGGAGTGGATCCAGGGTGACACCGACGAAGATCTAGCCGAGAAGCTGGCGAAACGGATCTTGGGCATGAAGGTTCTGTAGTTCGCCCTCGGATACCAAGATGTTGCTGAGGAGAGTCTCATGCATTTTCTCGTGGTGGCTTTGCCAACTGGAGCACAGCTTCCCTCTGCTGCGAAGGAGTTGACCGGCGGCGCCAAGCGGCTTGCCTCATCCTCGGCGGGTACGGTGTCGGTGGCTATCCTAGGTAGGGGCGTGGCTGAAGCCTCCCGGGAGGCGGTGGCCTTCGGGGCAGACAGGGTCTACGTCGTGGACGACGATGCCCTCTCGAACTACGACGCAGAGTCCTACCTGATGGCGCTGGTGGCCGTCGTTGGTGAGAGTGGTGCCAGCGTAGTGCTCTTTGCCGCCGATGCCTTCACTTCCGAGATCGCGCCTCGTCTCGCGCATCGATTGGGGAGCGGTGCGGTTACCGGGTGCGCGGGCATCCACCTGTCCCGAGAGGGCCAGCTTTCCTTTACTTGCTCTGTATATGGAGGCAAGGCGATGGCGGAAATCGCTGTGCGCGGTCTGCCGCAAGTCGCAACCGTTGCGGCAGGGACTCTGGAGGCTCTGGCGCCGGACTATTCCCGGGAGGTGGCTGTTAAATGGATAGGGCTTCCGGCTGGTGCCGAGGCGCGAGGACCGAAGGTGCTGGAACTGCGGAAGGAGGAGGCTGAAGGGGCCCGCTTGGAAGATGCTAAGGTCGTTGTTGCGGGTGGCCGTGGTCTGAGCGAGGCCGGTAACTTCAGCTATCTGGAGGAACTGGCGCGGGTGGTTGGCGGAGCTGTCGCTGCCTCCAGACCGGCTGTCGATGCCGGCTGGGTACCTCCGAGGATGCAGGTGGGGCAGACGGGGAAAACTGTCTCACCCGATCTATACATTGCCGTGGCCATTTCCGGCGCGAGTCAGCACCTCGCTGGGATGAACCGATCGAAGCACATCGTGGTAATCAACAAAGATCCGGATGCGCCCTTCTTCAAAGTGGCGGAGCTCGGTGCCGTAGCCGACTACAAGAAGGTCGTGCCGTTGCTGACGGAGAAGCTGAAAACCCTAAGGAGCTAGCTGCCGGTGCCGACTGACTATGGGGACACGGAGGACACGGAAACCTCTCGGAGGTCTGCACGCTCTCGGTGTCTCCATGATCTCTAAGACGCTGATCGGGTAGCTCGCTCCATCAGTTCGGCCAGGTCGAGGACTGGGGTATCACTCTCAGTGCCCCGGACATTCACCCCGTCGCTCAACATGATCATGCAAAAGGGGCAGGAGCTGGCTATGGCCGAGGGTTTCAGGGAGAGCAGCTGGTTGGCACGCCGGTGGTTGATCCGCTCCCCCTGAGTCTCCTCGAACCAGAGGTGCCCACTACCGCCTCCACAGCAGAAGGTCTCCTCTTTCCTCTTCTCGGCTTCGATCAGCCTAGTCCCTCGCAGAGATGCCAGGATCCTTCTGGGCGCTTCCGTTACCTGGTTGTACCGGGCGAGGTAGCAAGAGTCGTGGAAGGTGACGCTCTCCACCGTCGGTTGGGAGGGCTTCAGCTTCCCCTGGTGCAGAAGGTTGTCGATGAGCTGGGTGTGGTGGAAGACCTCGAACCTTCCGCCGAACTGCGGATACTCGTTCTTTAGTGTGTTAAAGCAATGCGGGCAGGTGGTTACGATCTTCTTGATGCCATATCGATTCAACGTTTCGATATTGGCTTGCGCCATCGTCTGGTACAGATACTCGTTGCCGATGCGGCGGGCGACATCACCGGTACATTTCTCCTCCTCGCCGAGGATTGCGAAATCTACCTCTCCGCGTTGTAGCAGCTTCGCAAAGGCCTGTGCCACCCGCTGGTTGCGATCATCGAAGGCGGCCGCGCATCCCACCCAGTACAGCCACTCCGCTGGTCCCGACTCTCCCACGATCTTGACGTTCAATCCCTCACACCAATCGGTTCGGGAGGCGGTGGTGCCCCGGAACGGGTGTCCTCGGACCTCTATGCTGGTCAGGGCTTCCTGCATCAGATCAGGGTATTCGACTTGTTCCATGACCAGGTAGCGGCGCAACTCCACTATGGTGGGCACGTGCTCGACGTAGACCGGGCATTGCACCATGCAGCTCCCGCAGGTGACGCAGCTCCAGAGGGCCTCCGGGCCTACGGCCGTTACGGTTGGTGCTTCGCCGAATCCCTTCGGTTTTGCCCTGGAGACTAGCAGGGCGAGGTTTGCCAGGCCGGTAGACGCCAGCGGGCCCTTGGAGCGGTACAGTTGGTTCCGAAGGTCGAGAACCAGGGCCTTGGGAGAGAGGGGCTGACCGGCGTCGTAGGCGGGACAGGCTTCCTGGCAGCGGCCGCATTCCGTGCAGGCGAGGGTATCCAGCAGCTGTTTCCAGGTAAGATCCTCGAATTTGGGTGCGCCCAGAGTCTCCGCCGACTCGATGTCAATGGATTTCAGAACTCCCTTCGGACCGAGCGACTGGAAGAAGATGTTGGTTGGGGAGAGCAGCAAATGGCGCAGCTTAGAGTATGGGATCCAGGCGATGAAGGTGAAAGCAAGGAGCAGGTGAAACCACCACAGAAAGCGGTGAGCGGTGGTCAGGGCGATCGTGGCAACTCCCAAGTCCTGCAGCATCCGCGCGACAGCTTGACCCACGGGCGACCAGCTTGCCGAGGGGTCATCGGTAGCGGCGAGGCGGAGACCTTCCAGCAGGAAGCCTGTCACCAGAATGGAGAGGAGGAGCCCCAATATCAGCCCATCGTCCGGTTGCGTTCGGTGGCGAGGAGGACTGAGAAGCCGGTCCGGCCGAAGAGCGTATCTCTTCAGAATTGCCATCAGCAAGCCGGCAATTCCCAGGAGCCCCGCCACATCCAGGGTCAGCGATTGGAAATACAGGTAGAAGCTACCCCGCATGAGAGGAATTCCCAGGTCAGCCTGCAGAAAGACCACAACTGTTCCAAAGAAAAGGAGGATGAAAGCCCAGAAGAAGAGGAGGTGCATAGCGCCGGAATAGCCATCGCGGAGGCTTCGGACCTGGGCGAGGGCTTCCCGAACAACGGCTGTCCAACGCTCTCTGGGCTGACCGAAGCGGTTGTCCGGCTTGCCCAGGGATATGAGCCGGTAGTGGTGGTACGCTCCGTATCCGAACAGCGCCATCGATGCCGCGAAAAGGAGGTACATGACCCAGATGTCTTGAATATTCCAGTAGATCTCCCGGGTTGCCATGGCGTCTTGTCTCCTCGCGACGAGACCGTCTATTGGCTCTGTTCCAGGGTTGATCCACGCACCAGGAGGTTGCCCTTGATGAGCACTGAGACTCGATCCGAATAGTTCTCTTTCAGTTGTCTGAGGACCAACTCTGCTGCCAACTGACCCATCCGGTGCATGGAAAGGTGGATGGTTGTCAAGGGCGGATCGGTTTGCGCTGCAGCGGGAATGCCGTTAAAGCCGACGATGGCCAGGTCCTGAGGGATTCGGAGCCCCTGCCGTTTGGCCTCTCGCAGGACTCCCATGGCCATCTGATCGTTGGCCGCGAAGAGGGCGGAGGGAGGCTGAGGAAGCTTCAGCAGTTGATCGACCGCGGCGGCGCCGCTCTCCAGGGTGAAATCTCCTTCCGCTACCAGTTTCTCGTCAACGGGCAGGCCATGTTGGTTCATAGCCTTCCGGAATCCTTCGAGCCTATCGATGGCCGTGGATGCGTTGGGGGGGCCGCTGACGAAGGCGATCCGGCGATGTCCCAGCTCGATCAAGTGGGAGGTCGCGTCTATTGCTCCCTGGACGTTGTCGATCAGCACGGAAGAACTGGGGAGTTCGTGCCTGCCGATAGCGACGACTGGGGCGGGGTATCTGGCAAGGTCCTTGAGATGGTCCTCGCGATCGATGGCCGAGCCGAGGAGGATAATGCCCGCTCGCATGGCGTGCAGCTCTTCGACGTACCTTCGTTCCTTGGTCGGGTTGCGGTCGGTGTTGCAGAGGACCACCAGGTAGCCATGCTGGCTGGACAGGTCTTCAATGCCCCGAGCGATCTCAACAAAGTATGGGTCTCGAACGTCGGGTACCAACAGCCCGATGAGTCTGAACTCCCGCTTGGATAGACCCCGGGCAAAGGCGTTGGGGACGAAGTTCAGCTTGTTGGCTGCTTGCAACACCCGCTGCCGCACCTCCGTGGCGACAGGGTGGTCGCTGCCGCTCAAAACGCGGGAAGCGGTTGTGACCGAAACCCCAGCTTGGCGCGCGACATCTCGAATGGTAGGGTTCATGATCTTTCCTGGTCTGATTGGAGTGTTCTGCAACTGCCGGCCACGGTGCCATGCAGGGGAACCGTGGCAACCGGTTTCCATGATAAGGGGAGACTGGGATAGCTGTCAAATCCCGCGGAAGAACGACTCGGTTCCAAAGTGTGTTGATGACGGGGAACTTGTCGTCATGCCCTTGACAGTCGCTAAAATGGTGTCTATCGTCATCTCATGGAGAATGCCACCACGTTGTCACCGTCATTGGGAGATCGAATGT
>JAJYNT010000303.1 GCA_021786215.1 Chloroflexota bacterium
ATTCGGAACCGGCGAGATGCGGCCCGGCGGGTGATGGAGGACTCGTGGGCGAAGCTATGGGAGCAGACCATACTGCGCCGCGAGCCTGTCCTGGCCGCTGGTGGCGCGGTGCTGGAGCAAGGCATCGCCTTCGACGTGGAGTCGTTGGTGCGGGAGCGTTTCTCCGCCGGGCTCGCCATTCCCATCGCCACCGGCCGGACTACCTTTGGCGTCTTCGTTTCCCTGGCCAGCCGTCCTCTCACCCTTTCAGAGGAGGATCTGCGCTTCGCGACGCTGTTCGGTGATCGGCTCGCCAGCGCCCTGGATGCCGTGCGGCTGTACCGTTCGGAGCGGGAAGCCCGGGCCAAGGTAGAGGAGCTCGCGCGCCTGGCGCAGCATCGAGCGTCGGAGCTGGAGACCACCCTGGACACCATGGCCGAGCCGGTTTACGTGGTCGACAGCAACCTGAAGCTGTTGCGCCGCAACCATGCCTATGCCCGGATGGTCGACATCGAGGAGAAGGAGGACGTCTCGTGGTCCCTCCAGGAGCATCTCGAGGCGCTGCGGCCGCGCGACGAAGAAGGCAAGCCGCTGGGGATCGATGAGCTGCCGGTAAGGAGAGCCTTGAAAGGCGAGACCTTTGACAATCACGTCATCATGGTTACTCCGGTGGGCACGGGGAAGGATCGCTTCCTCAGTGTGAGCGGAGCTCCCATTCGGGACGAGTCGGGCGCCATCGTTGCGGCCGTCAACGTGGCGAGGGACGTCACCGACATGAAGGAACTGGACCGGATGAAGGACGAGTTCATATCGGTGGCATCCCACGAGTTGAAGACTCCCATCACGGTGGTCAAAGGCTACGCCCAGATGCTCGCGTCGAAGCTCGGCTCCTCCCCGGTCACTTCCCCCGAGGCGACCATGGCCGCCCACATCCTGGATCAGGCTGGCAAGCTGGCGTCTCTCGCAGAGCGCCTGCTGGACGTGTCCAGAATCCAGTTCGGCCGGCTCTCGCTGGAGAAACAGCGGGTCGATCTGGCGGTGCTCGTGAGGGACGTTTCCGAGAGGATGCGCGTCGGTGCCCAGAACCACCCCATCCGGGTGTCCGTTGAGCAGCCGTCGATCCCGGCGCGGATAGATCCGGCCCGCATCGAGCAGGTGCTGACCAACTTGATCTCCAACGCCGCCAAGTACTCGCCCGAGGGATCGCTCGTCGACGTGAAGGTGTCGAGACGAGACGGGCAGGCGCTAATTTCCGTTCGAGACCGCGGGATGGGGATTCCGAAAGAGCAGCAGGAGATGATCTTCCAGCGGTTCTATCGCGGGACCACCAGGGGGAAGACGGGGCTCGGGCTGGGGCTCTACGTGACTAAGGGGATAGTCGAGGCTCACGGCGGGAGAATCTGGCTGGAGAGCCGGAAGGGCAAGGGCACGACTTTCAGCGTCCTGCTGCCGGTGGAGTAGCAACTGGAGTGCGGACTCCCCTCCTGGGAGCGCGGCCGTCTCGGCCGCCTCGAGGCGGGCAAGATGCCCGCGCTCCCAGGAGGGAGTCCTCAGTCCTGCAGCAGAGCTGAGATCGCTCGACGAATCGCTGGCTTGTTTGGCATCAGGAGGTCGGCTCCGCCCTCTCCCACGAAAGGCGTCGCGAGCTTGTCGTCCACCACCAACTGCTTGACGTTCTTCGAGTCGACGTCCTTCGCCACGTTCGCCAGACGGAGAAACTCCGTCGGGGGGATGTCTGTCTGGACCATGCTCATCAGGGTTCCCATCAGGCTTGGCAGCTTCGGGATCACGTCCAACTGCAGCGCCCGATCCCGGATGGCTAGCAGCAGCCTCTGCTGGCGCTTGGCACGCCCAAAGTCGTTCTCGCTGTGGCGTGATCGGGCATACTGCAACGCCACCTTTCCGTTCATGTGCTGCCGTCCGGCAGGTATGTATATCCTCATGGTTTCGTAGTCTTCTGTGGGGTATTCGTTGTCGACGATGGCGTTCTCCACGACGCCGCCGAGGGTATCCACGATCTTCTCGAGGCCGCGGAAATCGACGCGCGCATAGTAGTCGCACTTCAGGCCGAAGTTGGCCTCCACCGTCTTCTTTGCCAGGGCTCCTCCGCCCCCGGTCTCTTTCGGGTATTCGTCGCCAAGGAAGTTGGCCACGTTGATCCGGTTGTCGGCGTAGCCGGGAATCTGCACCCACATATCGCGAGCGAGGGAGATCAGGGCTGAGCGCTTGCTTGCCTCGTCCACGCTCACGACGATCATCGTGTCGCTGCGGGTAGGGTTGCCCTTCTCGTCGTCCCTCTGGTCGATGCCCAGAAGCAGGATGTTCAGGCGCTTCCCCGAAGGGCCGCCCCCGGTTGGCATCGGAGTCCCATCTGGGCCGGGTGTCGGAGGCAGGGGAAGGAAAGCGGGGACTTCGACGGAAACGGGTAGTCCCAGGATCGGGGCCTTGCCGTCAGGGCCCTGGAGGGAGGAGAAGGAAAGGTAGGCGAAAACGAAGCTGCCCGCGACGAAGACAAGGAAGGAAAGACCGAACAGGGAGTAGACGGCGAGCCTCTTCACCCTTGCCCCCCGTGAACATGCCTCCTGGCATGTTCACGCCCTTCACCGGGGTCTCGGCGGACGTTACCAAGGATGCCGATCCTCCCGCCCGCGCCTATGTGAGCATTCTAGCATAGCTACAATGAGGACGCATCCGGAAGCGAGTGGCGCGCCGACGGCTTTCGAGCCGCCTTCCGTGCGGGGCCCCGACGCACCCTCCTCCCGTTCGGTAGCCGTTCCAATGATGCCGGATCGTGGCTGGGCAGCAGGATCGCCGGGACCTCGGACAGATAGCGTTGGATCCGACCGACGCTCTCCAGGTAGATGTCCTCGCGAAGGGCCAATCCATCCATCGTGCCGTCGAGCATCAGGTCCTGGCTGTAGCAGGCGTCCCCGGCGAAGAAATGGGTGCGTTCTTCGGGGCCTCCTTTCAGGATGAGTGAAAGATGGTGGGCGGTGTGCCCCGGGGTAGGAACCAGCAGCAGGTCCCCCGCCCTGGTTACCGGAAGGCTCTCCGGAAAGGGCCCGACGGGCTCCGGTCTCAACTGCACGAGGCTCGGCGCGAACCACGCGGGCCAGCGCTCCGGAACGTAGCCGAGTAGGCGGCCTCGGAGCCCAGAGGCCAGCATGTACTCGTCCCAGGACACGAGGATCTGGGCGTTACGGAAGTAGTGCAGGCCTCCAACGTGATCCGGGTGAAGGTGGGTAAGGATCACGCAGCTAACGTCGGAGGGGCGGATTCCACGCGCCTCCAGTTGGGGGCCGATCTCATCCTCGGGTGTGACGCTTGCCCGCAAGCCCCAACGGAAATAGGGATGCCACCGGGGAAGGTATCCCGGCTTGGAGGACGCGGCCGCCGCGCCGGTATCGACGACGATGAGTCCCTCGGGATGCTCTATGACCCAGGCATGGACGGGCAAGGCCTCGCTCCATGCGGGGTCCCGAAGCACGTTGATACCGCGCTTGATGCCTCTGCCCTCCCCCCGCAACTGCCGTTGCTTGAGCGTGAGGGTGCCAGTTTGGATGGTGTGTACCCGCATCGTTGCCTCCTTGGCGTCTTTGACAGAATACCGCCGCCGGCCCGACCGGGCGTGCGGGGGCGGGGAACGAGCAAGGGCGATGCCAGGGAGGGAGGGCGATGGAGGAAGGAGTGAGAGGGCGACACGTCTCGGGCGTGGCAGCGCTAATGAATGGTGCCGGATGGAGGAAGCCCGCTTCTCAACATTGAAGGACCAGGAAGAGTGGCTACCTGCATTGAAGGCTAAGGTGTCTTCAACAATACGGATGAAACGGGAAGGGATTCAGCCTCAAGCGCCCAGGTGGAATTATACGCCTCGCGGCTCCTCGGCGCGGCGCGCGTGTTGATCTACTTAGGCTCGATGTGGTACAATACGGAAAGTATGACTTTCGGAGCGATGCCAACCATGTCTATGCCTGAACGAAAACTTGTCCGTGTTCAAGAGAAGGGCCAGGTCACCCTGCCAGCCGACGTGCGCAGGAAGCTGGGGCTTAAGAAGGGCGATCTGGTGGCCGTTACCCAGACCCCGGATGGGGTGCTGATCACGCCCCAGGAGGTCATTGCCATGAAAGCCCTTGACCGCCTCGGCAACATCTTGAGGGAGCAGGGCCTATCTTTGGACGAGCTGATCCAGTCTGGGCGAGAGATACGGGGCCGGATGGTCAAGGATAAGTATGGCATCGGTACAGACCAGGAGGAGTAATCGGGTTTTTATCGACAGCAGCGTGCTGCTTGCTGCCGCGATCTCTGTTCAGGGAGGGGGGAGAGAGCTTCTACGCCGCGGCTTCCGAGGCGAGTTTGACCTCTACATCAGCTCCGAGGTGCTGGAGGAAACGGAGCGGAATCTCTCGCTGAAAGCACCTCAAGGTCTGGATGCGTTTTACCTTCTGGGAGAGCTCTTGTTAGCCAAGGTGGTGAACCCACCGCGGTCCCTAGTATTGGCTGCCGCCAAGGTAGTGATTGCCAAAGACGCACCAATTGTCGCCGCTGCGGTGGAGGCAGGAGCCAACTACCTGGCTACCTACGACCGCAAACACCTTCTGCGCAGCAGGGAGAAGGTCAAGAGCAGGTTCGGGGTGACCATAGCCCTGCCTGGTGAGGTGCTGGCCAACCCGGAGGGGAATTAGCATGAATCCAAAACGTCCAATTCGGATAGGGCCGCAGGTCAAGAGTGCCCTCGACGAACTGAACGGATGATCCGGACAGTATCCTGAAGCTTGCCGCAGATCCACCCTGCTGCCTCCGCCGCCGCCTCTAAAGCAGCCAGCACGGTAGGACTGTAAACCACTGGATGGCCCCTACTGCTCTGCCCACCGCCTCTCTTCGGGGGACCACTCCGCAGCAGCAGGGTAGCGCACTTCCGGTGGTAGTCCCCGCCCCTGACGGCTATCCATCGTTCCCGGTATACTGGTGGTGTTCGTTCTTCATCAGGGACGCACCCTTCAAGGGGACCTTCGGTTGCAGTTCTTCTTTCGACATCTGTCTCGTCCCATCTACCCGACCTTTGCCGCCGCTTCGCTGGCCGCCGGGCTCTGGACCGTGGTCCTTGTTGGGAGGGCACTACCGTGGCAGGCCAGCCGAATCTGGTGGGTGGTTTTCCTGTGCACCTTTGCTCTGTTTGGACTCTGGTATCGGAGTCTCTTGCGTGAGGTCCTTGCATTCTCGAGGAAGCCTGGGGATTGGGCCATAGCGGTATCGTTGGGAGCGGGGCCGTTCTCTGTTCTGGCGCTGATGGTGCTTGTCCTAGCCTACTCCTCGGATCAGTTCAACACGTTCCTCGAGTCGCCCATCTGGCGCATACAGATAGTGATTGGTCTGGCAGCGCTTACGCTGGCGGCCAGGCCGCTTCAGCTCGGCGCCAAGATCTGGCTGAGTAGCACTGGGGGAGTCGGGAAGGCGATACTCTGGTCGTTGCAGCGACATTCTGGGCCGATAATTCTTGGTTCGCTGGTCGGGATAGGCATACTCCAAGCCACCGCAAGCGTCACTCCTCTAGGAGACGACATCTGGCACTACACGAAGGTGACGGACGCCCTGCTCGTCGGTCTGCCTTATCCCAATCAGCTTGCGGGGGAAAACGCGAATCTGGTGGGAATGGGAGCGTACTATCCGGCGCTCCCCTTCTTCCCGATCCTGATCGCGATCTCCTTTGCCGTGTTCGGCCACAGTCTTGCCACGATTGCCCTGCCCACGGTTGTGGCAGTGGCCATCTGGCCGTTGGCCATGTTCGCCGCCTGCAGGAGTTTGGCCGTCGGCACTCTGGTTTCGTACGTGGCAACGGTTCTCGTATTCCTTTTTCCCCTGTACCAGATCCACGTTCTGGGAGCGCCAGAACCGGACACGGTATTCATCGTCCTGCTGTTATTTGCTGTCGCGCTGGCAGGCAAGGCGAACAGCAGCCGCGACGTGCGGTGGTGGATCGGAATGGGGATCGTGATGGCTCTCGCTTCCCTCACGCGACATGAGGGGAACGCCTACGCCGCGGTGATCTTTCTTTGCTTCCTCGCCTTTTATTGGCGCAGGCGCAACTACTGGATGGCCGCGTTGTCCTTCGCGCTGGTGCTCTTGCCTTTCATGGTCGTGTACCACTCGATAAGTGGATCCTGGTGGCCCTCTACCTTCGGCGCTAAGGCTTTGCACTGGCAGAACGTCGACGCCAACGTCAGAGCTGTGCTGCTGCAGTCCCTCCCATGGTATTCCCAGGCCATTGGACTGCAAAGCAACGTGGTCGTCACGCTGCTGATGGTCCTTTGTCTCGTAACTGCTGCTGGCCTGCTGTTGATCCTGAGAAGGAATCCGCCTCTTGTGGGCATCCCGCTCGCGGGGCTCGGCAACGTGATTGCCGTCTTTTTCATGCACCCGGTGCTGGTGTATTCGTCCTTCCCGCCGGACTTTCTCCGCCATGTCTCCTACGGTCTTTCTCTGGCTGTGCTGGCTCCCACGTGTGCGGCTGCGTGGGCCTTCGGTGCGGTCTCGAAGGTGGCCAACAGATCCAGAGTATTGGTTTTTGTTCTGATCGTGACGGTCACGACGGCGGGTATCTATTACGACATTGAGCGCCTGGCGAGGCCGGAGTGGTGGTTCGGGGGCAAATGGAGCCTGCTGTGGACGGGAAGCTCCTATCTCTTCACGGATGTCGTTCGGTACTCGGATTCGTTGTCTACTGAGCAAAGTCCGAGAAGCGCGAGCGACATGAACTGGGAGTTGATTCGTCCCCTCGCACCACTGGATTTGCGGCGTGTGAATCGGGGCGAACCGTATCACTGGAGCTCTTTCTTACTCGCATTGCTGGGGCTGACATTTGCCGCAGCCGCCGGATGGAAGGTGAACTCCAAAGATGCGAAGGCTGGCGAGGTTGATCATGAAAGATCAGGATAGGGCGGTCAGAAAGGAAGGATTGGCGACTATCCTGTCTTACTCAGGAGATTGCACGGGAATGCCCGGAGATGTCTCGTCGGCATGCAATCCTAAGACGAGGAGAAGGTAAAAGGACGAGAAGATCGTCTGAACGCCGAGGACAACGCCGATGAACCCGAAGAAGGCCAGCCGAGTATCAGACAATGAGAGCGGTCCGAAGGCGGACGACAGCCATTTAATCAGCACCGGGGCCGACGCGCCGACCCCTATCAGCACCAGCACCAATCCCAGCAGGATGCCGCGCTCCAGCCTGAAGGACGATCGCAGGTATCTGACCACTCCATCTTCCGCATCGATCCCCTCCCTTACCGATAAGAGGCGAGCATAGACGCCCAGGGCGACGATCTGATAGCCGATCAAGGTGCACATGCCGATGAAGAACATCGCGTGGATATCGAAGGGGTGGCCGCCCAGGTTCACGGGCCCCCAGAGAAAGGGGATCATCGCGGCCAAGCCCAACGACAGCAAGAGCAGCCCCGGCGCGATGAACAGGTGGCTTGGGCTCCGAAGGAGCATGTAGCGGAGGTGTCTCCAGCCGTCCCTGAAAGTGCGGAGCTTCGATGAGCCCTGTCGCGGATAGTAGGTCACGGGCACTTCGGCAACCTTCAGCCGAAGTTTCGCAGCGTTGATGACCATCTCGGAGGCGAATTCCATTCCCGGCGAACGGAGGTTGAGCTGGCGGTAGGCCACGGGGGTGAAGCCCCGGATGCCGGAGTGGGCGTCTCCCACTCCCGTGGCAAACATCACCTTGAGAATCCAGGACAGGATGGGATTGCCAATATAGCGGTGGCTCCACGGCATCGCCCCCGGCAAGATCGTGCCCTTGAAGCGGTTGCCCATCACCAGATCGTATCCTTGCCGAAGCAGCTCCACGATTCTTCCGATCTCGCTCAGGTCGTAGGTGTCGTCGGAGTCCGATGTATTTCCCCCGAGCCGCTTGGATACCTTTCTGGTAGGCGTTGCCGTATCCACGTAGCGGTTGGTGGACCACTCGAACCCCGAATCTCTGGCAGATCGCCACCGAGGCGTCGGTGGAGCCGTTGTCGGCGACGATGATTTCGCCCGTCAGCCCGAGGTGCTGAAGGCCCAGCATGGCCTTTTCGATACAAGAGCCTATGGTCAGCTCCTCGTTCAGACAGGGCATGACGATGGAAACCTCGGGTCTATCCGTCCGATCGTCGTCTGGACCGACCGTTGTGATCTCCAATGAGGCCTCAGCTTCCACCAGCCGCTCCACCAAGACACCTTATCTGCACGAAAACGCAGAGGTAGGGGTGACTGTTTTGATGCACCGAGGGCGCGAAGCCTTTTCCAGCTCGCCAGATT
>JAJYNT010000434.1 GCA_021786215.1 Chloroflexota bacterium
CCCAGTTCGCGGCAGGCCCGAATAATCCGAAGGGCTATCTCTCCCCGGTTGGCGATCAGGATCTTGCGGAACACTAGCTCATCACCATTCCGCCGTCGACGGCAATCACCTGACCCGTGATGTAGCTGGCAGCTTCCGAAGAGAGAAAGGCCACCACCTCGGCCACCTCTTCCGGGGCTCCGGGTCTACCCAGGGGGATAAGTTGGAGGAATGCATTGCGCGCCGTCTCCGAGACCCCGGACCAGATGTCGGTTTCAATGTAGCCCGGGGCCACCGCGTTGACGGTTATATTCCGGCTGGCCACCTCGCGAGCCACCGCCCTGGTGAATCCAATTAGCCCGGCCTTGGACGCTGAGTAGTTGGCCTGTCCGGCATTGCCCATAATCCCTGCCACAGAGCTAAGGTTCACTATGCGACCAGATCTGCGCTTCATCATGGAGCGCAACGCCGCCTTGGTGCAGGAGTACGCCCCCTTCAGGTTGGTGTTCAGCACCGCGTCCCAATCCTGCTCGCTCATGCGCATCAGCAGTCCGTCACGGGTGATCCCGGCGTTGTTGACCAGGATGTCCAGCCTGCCGAAATTCGCCAGAACTCCATCCACCAGAGCTTCGGCTTCGGCAGAGACTGCCACATCCGCACGGACAGCGATCGCCTGACTGCCCACACCCGCTAGTTGATCCACCAACTCTCGGGCAGCACTCTCATTGGAAACGTAGTTCACCACCACGGCCACACCATCTCGGGCCAGTCGAAGGGCTATCGCCCTGCCTATGCCCCGAGAACCGCCGGTGACCAGAGCCACCCTGCCGGACCCTTCCACACGATACTCCTGGCGCCGTCCTCACACCGCCCTCCCACTGATCAGGAGAAAAGAGGCGATCCCCAATTCTCCAGTTGGAAACAGGGCACTCATGAGGGTGATACTTAGGGAGCTAGATTAGCTGTGCGAGCTTTTCGGCAGTATTGAGAAGGCTGACCTCGTCCTCGACGTTGAAGATCGTCACGTCCTTGGACATCCTCTTGATCAGCCCACTCAATACCTGCCCAGGGCCCAGTTCGACAAACACCGTACAACCCAGCCCCAGCATGATCTTCACCGAGTCGGACCATCGAACGGGACTGGTAACCTGGACCACCAACTCCTGCCGGATCTCTTCCACATCCTCGCAGGGCTGGGCACTCACATTGAGAATCACAGGGACTCGTGGGGAGCTGATCGGTGTCTCTGCCACCACCGGGCGGAAACCATCGGCGGCGGGCTGCATGTAAACGGAGTGGAAGGGACCGCTCACATCCAACTCCATTACCCGACGAGCGCCCGACCCTCGAGCCAACTCACCGGCCCTGGTCAGCGCCGTGCGGCTTCCGGAGAGCACCACTTGCCCGGGCGAGTTCAGGTTGGCCACCTGCACCGTGCCCACGCCGTCCTGAGAGGTCCTGGAGCACAGCTCCACCAGCGTGGCTTCGTCCAACCCCACAACCGCGGCCATCGAACCATCCACGGCTGCCGAAGCCTCGGCCATCAGACGGCCCCGAGCCGCCACCAGCCTCAGCCCATCAGCCAGTTCCACCGCTCCCGAAAAGGCCAGGGCAGCCAACTCACCCACACTGTGTCCGGCGCAACAAACCGGACTGATCTCAACACCCCGGTCAGCCAGCGCATGCCGCAGAGCTTCCGCGGCCGCGAGGCTCACGGAGACCACACCCGGTTGCGCGAATGCGGTGTCGGTCAGCCTATCGGCCGGCCCCTCGAAGCAGACCTGGCTGAGCGGCAACTCGGTCGCCCTATCGGCCTCACCAAACACCCTCTGAGCCGCGGGACTGCACCGCCACAGGTCGGACCCCATCCCCACTTTCTGGGCACCCTGCCCAGGAAACACAAAAGCGATCTTCGGAGCCAGTTCTCTAGGCCTCACTCTTCCGTGTCTTGATCTCCAGAACCTGCTCGCCCTTGTAGGTCCCGCAGTTGGGACAAACATGGTGAGGCAGCTTCAAGGCATGGCACTGAGGGCAGGCCATCAGGTTGGGCATCTCAATACCCAAGTGGCTCCTGCGCTTGCCCTGTGCTGAATGAGAAATCCGTTTCTTTGGTAGAGCACCCAATTTAGTCTACTCCTGTTCTGGCCGAAATCCAGCCTCGCGCAACCGTTCCGCCAACAGGGCCCCCAACGATCCAGAGGGAGCTGGCGTGGCCGACGATTGGCAATCACAAGCACCAAGATTAAGGTTCGCGCCGCAACTTGCACAGAGACCCTTGCAGCCCTCATCACACAACGGCTGCAGTGGGCTTTCCAGGATCGCGTACTGCCGGATGGCCTCGTCCAGATCCAGCAGGTGCTCCGGGGTCAACCTGAAGGCATCGGCATCGTCGGGTTCAGGCAGTCCGACCCCGGTGTTCACATCGATCACCGGTACGAACTCTTCGTCCAGAGCGATGACCTGATCGCGAACAAAGGTCTCGAGACAGCGTGAACAGACCGCCTCTACCCTATGGCTCAGGGTTCCGGTGACCAGAATGCCCCCCGTAGTGCGCATCAAGCGCAGCGAACCCGTCGTAGGGGACACGATCCCCAGATCGGCCGCCAACCCCGGATCCAGCTCGCTCACCTCCACCCTTCGGATGGTGCCCGTGGCGGCTTTGAGCAGCTGAGCTACGTTGAAAGCAATCACGGCGAATCACGTCCGTTCTCGACCCGCCCTTGAATTGGTCCCGTTGGCTAGAAATCCCCTGAGAGCACCGCACAAGAACGACGCACATAATAAGAAGGCCGCCTTTGGCGAGCCCCCACAAATTATACGGCCCGTCCGTCCGAGGCGTCAAGAACGAGGCCTCTACGCCTCTACTCCGCCTTTGCCAGCCGCTCAACCTGCGGGTCCGCGTAGCCATTTCTGGCGCCGCCGCCGTCTAGAGACCTGATTCCGTTACGTACAACCGACAGCAGTTCGTTGAGCCGGCCCTCCAGATCCGCCAGCGCCTCCGCGGCATACCTGTCGGCACCATCCCGGCGCTCGCGCGCCTCGATCTCCGACTCCTCCAGTATACGCCTGGACTTAGCCTCGGCAACCCTCACCACCTCATGCTGGAGCGCCATAGCCGCTGCTTGCTCCTGGGCATGAGCCACAATCCTGGCGGCCTGATCCTCTGCCTCCTGCAGTAACCGCTCCCGTTCGAGCTGCTGCTTCTTCGCCTGCTTGACCTCCTCAGGCACAGCCACGCGCAGCTGATCGATTATGTCCAAGCATTCGTGCTCGTCCACCACCGTCTTCCCAGTGAGGGGAACCCGAGAGCCGCTGGTCAGCACCGTCTCCAGTCGGTCCAGCAGATACAGAATATCCATGCTTCACCTCTACTTGCCGCTGAAGCTTAACGTACCAGGCTGCTGGTAGGCAGTCCCCCCGCCCGAGCACGCGCCTCGTACTTCTGCCGAAGAACCTCTGCCACAGAATCGGGCACCAGCCCCGCGAGAGAACCGCCAAGCTTGGCAATCTCCTTGACAATGCTGGAGCGCAGAAATGCGTATGGCAGGCTGGTCATCAGAAAAGTGGCTTCAACATCGGGATTGAGGCTGCGATTCATGTGGGCGATCTCGAACTCGTACTCGAAGTCCGAGATAGCGCGCAGCCCCCTCACCATGGCGCAGGCCTTCTTCGACTTGGCATACTCAACAGCGAGCCCCGAGAAACTCTCCACCTCGACGTTCGGGATCCCAACACAGGTCTCCCGGGCGATCGCAAGCCGCTCCTTCGGCGAAAACAGGGCGTTCTTCTCGGGATGCTCATATACGGCCACGATCAGCTTGTCGAACAGCTTCGCCGCGCGCTCCGCAATGTCCAGATGGCCGTTGTGAAAGGGGTCGAAAGTGCCAGGATATATAGCAGTTCGCAACTCCTACTCCTGTTGAGCCACGGCGTACAAGCTTATGCCGGTCCGCCCATGATAACGCGTCTTCAACAGCGTCAGCACCCCACAATTAGGTGGAACCACACGCTGTCTTGAATGCTCCAGCACAAGGTAGGTTGAGGGCCCAACCAACGGCGACTCACATAACTGTCTGAAGGCCATTTCAGCAGCGGGATCGTCGTAGGGGGGATCCATCAGTATTAAATCATAGGGGTTGGCAATTGTCGAGATAGCCTGCTCCGCCCGGACCCCGAGGATCCGAGCCCGAGCGCTCAACTGTGTCCGTTTCAGGTTTTCGGCTATCGCTTCCCTGGCGCGAGGGTCCGACTCAACAAGGTCCGCACGTTGCGCCCCTCGGCTGAGCGCCTCGATCCCCAGTGCGCCGCTTCCGGAGTACAGATCCAGTACTCTCGGCCAGGGAAAGACCAGCTCACCATCTTCGACCCGAGACAGATAGCCCGGCTCTACCAGACCTCGCTGATAGGCAACGGCTTCCAGCATGGAGAAGATAGCCCCCTTCACCTTGTCCGCCGTGGGTCGCACCGACCTGCTCTCGATGCTGCGCAGCGGATGTCCCTTGGCAATCCCCGCGATCACCCTCATCTCGCCAACGTTGTCCTCCTCATATCCCCACACAGTCGCTCTCAGACCCTGTCACGACCTTGAGGTCTGGCGAAGCCCCTCGATCCTCTCCACCAACAACCTGTGCTCCGGTCTCGCCATCTCTGGGTCCAGATGAAGGAGCTGCGCTGCCGCCTGCCTGGTCGACTCGATCAATCTGATATCCCGAAGGTCGGCCATTCTGAAATCGGGGAACCCGCTCTGCTTCAATCCGAAATACTCCCCGGGCCCTCGCTGCTTCAGATCCTCGTCGGCCAGTCTGAACCCATCGGATACGCTGGCCACCACCCGAAGTTTCTCCAGCACTCCTTCTTCATTGGAGTCAGTGAGCAGAAGACAGGTGGACATATGCTGTCCCCGACCAACTCTTCCCCTGAACTGGTGCAGCTGCGCCAGTCCGAATCGCTCTGCCCCCTCCACCAACATCACTGTAGCGTTGGGCACGTCTATGCCAACCTCCACTACCGAGGTGGAAACGAGAACGTCGTACTCCCCCGCACGAAAATCCAGCATGATCCGGTCCTTCTCCGAAGGCCGCATCCTCCCATGCAGAAGTGCCAGTCGCAACCCAGCCAGATCGGTCCGCTGCAACCGATCATACTCAGCCGTCGCAGCTCTGGCTTCCAGATGGGGGCTATCCTCCACCAGAGGACAGATGATGAAAGCCTGTCGCCCCTTCGCCACTTCACGCCGAACATGCTCGTAAGCATGGCGGCGCTCCGCCGGTCTCAGCAGGTGGGTTTTCACCTGCTGCCGTCCGGGCGGTAGCTCGTCGATCACCGACAGATCCAGATCACCATACAGCACCAGAGCCATGGTGCGCGGAATGGGGGTGGCAGTCATCACCAACAGATGAGGAGTCCCACCCTTCTCTCTCAGGGCATTCCGCTGCAGCACACCGAAACGGTGCTGCTCATCGATCACAGCCAGCCCAAGACGATGAAACCCGAGCCCCTCCTGGATGATAGCTTGGGTTCCGACGAGAACATCCACCTCCCCTGCCGCGGCGCCCTGATACGCCCTGTCTCGATCCGCTTTTCGCGATGAACCGGTCAAGACCTCCAGCCGTAGGGGACGTCCAAGCAGTTCGGTCAGAAACCGCTCAGACCTGCCGAACGTGGCTTCTAGAGTGCGGCCATGCTGCTCGGCAAGGATCTCCGTCGGCGCCATGAGGGCGGCCTGATAGCCTCCAATCACGCAGGACAGCAGCGCAACAGCGGCTACAATCGTCTTGCCCGAGCCCACCTCCCCCTGGAGAAGCCTCGTCATCGGCCGCGATTCGCCCAGGTCGTTTTCTATCTCAGCTATTACCCGCCGTTGAGCCCCGGTCAGCGAAAAGGGCTGGCAGGACAGGAAGCGTTCGATCGTCTTCTCGTCCAGTCGCACCTTCCCCGCCTGTGCACCGACCTGCCATTCGGCACGACTTTTTAGTGCCGAGAGCTGCACCAGGAAGATCTCATCGAAGGCGAGACGACGCTTCGCCGCATCCAACTCCTCCTGATTGCGGGGAAAGTGGATCCTCACGACAGACTCGGAAAGCCCTAACAAGCCATACTGCTCCAGCAGCCAGCGGGGGAGATGCTCCACCAGGCGAGGGGCGTAGGCTGGCACCACCTCGGCCATCACCTCGCGCAGCCAGTAGTCGGAGACTCCCTCGGTGAGGGGATACACCGGCACCAAGCGCCTGGTGTGGAGCGGCGTCCGGTCCGCCGCTTCCCAGTCGGGACTTTCGAAGGAGAGCATTCCGCCCAGGCCGGTCGCTGTACCCGCTAAAGCGATTCTACTGTTTGGAGCCAGGTGAAGACCGGCATAGCCGCGCCGGAACCAGGTAGCCGCGATCCTGCCGCTCTCGTCCCTCACCTTCACCGTGGTTCGAAACAGCTTTCTCAACCCGGGCGTTACCTGCACGTCCTCCACAGTACCGACGACGCTTGCCGTTTCGCCGTACATCAGTTCCGCTATCTGTCTTGTGGTTCTATAGTCCCGATAGTCCCTGGGAAAGTGGAGCAGCAAATCGCGCAGGCGCGTTATCCCCAGCTTCGCCAGCAGGGAAGCCCTCTGCTTTCCAACTCCTTTCAGGGCAAGAACTGGGTCCTCCAGCTGCAAGGTCGCCGGCTGAGCCAGGCGGGTCGGGCGGGGATGTGCAGGAGCCACCTGCTGAGCAGCGCGGACTGGGGACCGAGGAGCGAGTGCAGACTCATGCCGTTCCCCCTCAGCCCTTGATCCCGAGTCTGCTACTCTGTCTACTCGCGCCCCCTGCCTTCTGTCTTGTGCCTGGCCCAAGGTCACGACCCTGTCCAGCACTTCGGCGATCAGTTCCAGCGCGCCCTCCGCGGATTCCTTCCGCTCATCCATTGACCGATGCCCGTACCCGCGGAGAAGTCCCAACACATGTTTGGCCTCAGGCCAGGTGGGATAGGAGGTATCCAGAGAGGAAACAGAGGTTGCCCAGTTGGAGAGAAACAGCTCTAGACCGCCGTATACGGTTCGGTCAGCGCATCCGGAGCGCAGTTCCTGGGCCAGAATCTTCTGAGCGGTGACCCATAGCTTCTTCAGCTCGTCCCGATCTCTTGGCAAAGATCTCGGGCTTTCAGCAGTTGGCATCGGTCTCTTACCTGCGAGGCGGCGAACTCGAAGCTAGCGGCGGAGCAGCACTCCGGCTCCAAAGACTCCCGGACCGGTATGAGTGCCCAGAACCGACCCGATCCTTCCCTGTTGCACGCGGGGACCCTCGTAGGAAGCCATCAACAACCCCAGAAGCTTGTCGGCCGGCTCGGGGTCATCCCCGTACAACACCGCCAATTCCTCCAACGGCCCGAGACCCAGGATCGCGTCGGCCACCCTGCTAATGGTGGCCGCCCGCGTCCTCACCCGATCGATAGGGAGCACTTCACCGCCAAGCACCTGAAATACCAGCTTGATGGACAGGAGATTGCCGGCGAACGCCTGAGCTCGACCAATCCTGCCGCCCCGACGAAGGAACTCCAGGGTATCCACCGCTGCAACCAGTCTTAGCCTGGGAATCAAGTCCTCGGCCATCTCGACACATTCCGCCATGGTGGCCCCTTCCGCGGCCAGACGAGCGACCCGCAACGCCACGATCCCCAGAGGATAAGTTGTAGTGAGGGTATCCACAACCTTGATCTTGTCAGGAGCCACGCTCTTTGCCGCCACCTGGGCGGCGTTGAAGGTTCCACTGAGCTTGGAGGAAATGTGGATCGAGACGATACCATCGTACTCTTTCAGCAGACGACGGTAGACCTCCTCAAAGCTGCCGGCCGATGGCTGGGAAGTCCTGGGAGTTCCGTTCTCCTCTCGAAGCTTGCGGTAGAACTCGTCGACGCTGATCTCGAATTTATCCCTGTAGGTCTCGCCATTCCAGTGGACGTTCAGAGGAACCATCGATATGCCGACTTTCTCGGATTGAACCTCGTCCAGGTCAGCTGTGCTGTCAGTCACAACCCGAATTCTGCTCACTTCTCCTCCAGGATTCCCTGCACAACGCGCCAGGGGCGATCAGTCAACACGTTTCAATTGACTTAAGGTGAAGGGACGGGCCGCGAGCAACTTGGAGAACTGTTGATAGCCATGTATTGAGGCTTCAGCCGGCCGGCTGAAGCCTCAATCTCCCGATTAACCCTAACGAATGGGCATACCCACGGAACACCAAAGCGATGAAAGGGCTATTCGACCGAGATGATATATGGATAATGGGGTTGCCCCCCCTCCACCAGCTCTACCTGTAGATTCGGCC
>JAJYNT010000014.1 GCA_021786215.1 Chloroflexota bacterium
CGAAAACACCCATCCCGGTAACATTTCGTTTGAGTTGACGCGGCCGCGCTTGCCGCTTGCCAGACCCCGCTCCTTTGCTGCACAATCCGGCCATGCAGATTCCTCAACCACTCCAGCAGCTGAACTGGGTCGACTATTTGCTCCTGCTGCTGCTCGCGGGCTACATCGCCACGGGCATCCGTCGAGGCTTCGTCATGGGCGTGCTGGACCTCCTGGGAATGGTGATCTCCCTGGGCGCCGGTGCGCTGGGCTACCACCAACTGTCCGCGCTGATCCCGCGGGCCGTCCAAGTGCCGGCCGCGGCCGCCACCCTGGCAGCATTCCTGATCCTGGTACTGCTGGCGCAACTGCTCTATTCGATCATCGTGAACTTCGTCTTCCGCTTCACGCGCCCCTCTCTGCTGTTCCTCGGGCCGATGGCCGTGGTTGATCGGTTACTGGGTGCCATCCCGGGCGCCGTCAAAGGGCTGATTTTCGCCACGTTGTTACTCATTCCGTTTGCATTCTTCCCCATGATGCCCCAGCTATCGACCGCCATCGAACGCTCCGACCTCGCGAGCCGGTTGGTGGTGACGGCAGTAGATGCGGCGCCCGGCATGGAATCGCTGGTGGGGCAAGACTTGAATGATGGCTTCTCCTTCCTGACACCTCCCCAGACCGAGGAAGAGGTCAAGCTGAACTTCGGAATGCTGGGGAAGCTGGAAGCCGATCCGGCAGACGAGGAAAAAATGCTCGAGATGGTCAACGCCGAGCGCAAGAAGGCAGGGCTGGAGCCGCTGCAGATGGATGCGGAGCTACAGAAGGTGGCTCGCGCCCACAGCCTGGAGATGTTCCAGATGGGCTACTTCGCCCACAACTCGCCGATCTCAGGCACGCCTTTCGACCGCATGAGAGCGGCCGGGATCCGCTTCGTGGTTGCCGGGGAGAACCTGGCCTACGCACCCAACGTTCAGATTGCCGAGGAGGGGCTGATGAACAGTCCCGCCCACAGGGCCAACATCCTCCGCCCTGAGTTCCGCAAGATAGGGATTGGCATCATCAAGAGCCAGTTCCGGGGCAGCATGTTCAGCCAGGAGTTCACCAACTGAGGGAGTGGGCGACGGCTAGTGTCATCATTACCTGCAGCGCGGCGAGGGCAGGTGAGGGCTGACGAAGCCAACAAGATCGCAGTGACGACTTCAGTCGTTCGTCCTTGTCCGAGACACCAGATACCAACGACTGAAGTCGTCACTCAATGTGTGCAGCCCTCACCCCGTAAACATGCCCTCTGGCATGTTTACGCCTCTCCCTGGGAGAGGGGGAGGTTTAGCCCAGTCGCTCCTTGGCCAGTTGGACCACCTCTTCCAGGGTGTTTCCCACCGGCACCCCGGCCTCCTCGAAGGCCTTCACCTTCGCCTGAGGAGTACCGGTACCGCCGGAAATAATGGCCCCGGCATGACCCATCCGCTTGCCCGGAGGGGCCGACCGACCGGAGATGAACGCCACCACAGGCTTCGGGTAGCTGGTCTCCTTGATGTAGGCCGCTGCAATCTCCTCATCCGAGCCACCGATCTCCCCGATGATGATCACCACCTTGGTCTCATCGTCATCCCGGAACAGCTTCAACGCGTCGATGAACCGGGCCCCGATGATGGGATCGCCACCGATCCCAATGCAGGTAGACACCCCCATTCCCATGTTGGTGATGTGGTCGCAGGTCTCATAGGTCAGAGTGCCGCTCCGAGAGATCACCCCGATTGCCCCCTCCCGATACACCTCGGCCGGCATGATCCCCAGCTTGGACTCGCCGGGGCTGATCACGCCGGGGCAGTTTGGGCCGATAAGGGTAACCCCTTTGGGCTCGATATAGTTGACCACCTTGACCATGTCGAGAGTCGGGATTCCGTCGGTGACACACACCACCAGCTTGATCCCCGCGTCGGCTGCCTCCACGATGGAGTCGGCAGCGAAGGGAGCAGGGACGAAGATGATGGAGCTGTTGGCGCCGGTAGCCACCACTGCCTCGGCCACGCTGTTGAAGACCGGCACGCCGTCCTGCTCCATACCGCCCTTGCCGGGCGTCACACCAGCGACCACCTGGGTGCCGTACTCCTTCATCTTGTCGGCGTGAAAGGCGCCCTCGCGGCCCGTGATGCCCTGCACCACCACCCGCGTGTTTCTATTCACCAGAATGGACATCGACTACCCTCCCCAGTCCTTTGCCATCTCAGCGCTTGACCAGTTCGATGATCTTCTTCGCGGCCTCCTGGGCCGTCGAGGCGGGGATGAGGTTGGTATCCTTCAGCATCTCCCGCCCCTCGGCAGCCCGGGTACCGGACATCCGGATGACGATAGGTACCTTGATCTCCATGGCCTTGGTGGCCTCGATGATCCCCTTGGCCACCTCGTCGCACCGCACGATGCCGCCGAAGATGTTGAACAGCACCCCCTTGACCTTGGGGTTCATCAACACCAACTCCAGATCCTGGCGCACCGTCTCGGCCTTGGCCCCGCCTCCCAGGTCGCAGAAGTTCGCGGCCTTTCCGCCGTTCCGGCTCAGGATGTCCAGCGTGGTCATTACCAGCCCTGCGCCGTTGCCGATCACCCCGATGTCCCCATCCAACCGGACGTAGGCCACCCCCTTCCGGGCGGCCTCCGCTTCGATCGGATCAGCCTCGGACACCTCTCGGTACTTCACCAGCTCCTTCTGCCGGTAGAGGGCGTTATCGTCCACATCGAATTTGCCATCGGCGGCAATCACTTTCCCGTCCCCGGTCACCACAAGAGGATTGATCTCGGACAGGGACGCGTCCGAAGCAGCGAAAACGTTGTACAGCTTCCGGATCACCGCCACGATCTCCCGGGATACCCTGGGATCCAACTCAGCCCGTTCCACCAGGTTACGAAGCTGGAAGTCCCACAACCCCCAGGCGGGGTCCACGTGCATCTTGGCGATGGCCTGGGGCTGCGTGGCGGCCACCTCCTCTATATCCACACCACCCATGCGGCTCAGCATGATGATCGGCTTCTCGGCATTCCGGTCCACCGTGATCCCCAGATAGTACTCGGCCGCGATGTTCAGCGCCTCCTCCACCAGGGCATAGCTCACGGTGAAGCCCTTCAGCGACTTGCCCAGCATCCCCTCGGCGTACTGGTGCGCCTCGGCAGGATCGTTGGCCAGCTTGATCCCACCGGCCTTCCCCCGTCCGCCCACGTGGACCTGGGCTTTCACCACCACCCGACCCAACCGCTCGGCAACCTTAGCCGCCGCGTCGGGATCCTGCACCACCTCTCCCCGAGGAATCGGGATCCCTCCCTGGGCAAATACCTTCTTCGCCTGGAACTCATACAGCTTCAAGTCGACTCCTCCATCAAGAGTCTCCGCTACCCATAAGACGCGAAGCGCTGAGTGCTCGGTCCGAGCGTTGAGACGACCTGACCGGCTTCAGCACCCAGCACTATGTTACTACACTATGACTTATGGGCAAGATTGTGCAAGTAGATCCTCGGCGGCCTCGAAGCCCACCCGAAGAGCACGCTGATTGATCTCCTCCGTCCCCTTGGGCACGCGGTCCAGGACCGCCTTGGTAAGCGCCTCACGTGACACTACCCCGGTCAGAGTCGTCAACGCCCCTATGGCCACAATATTGGCCACTATGCCGCGCCCTACCTTTTCCCTCGCGAGCCATGTGATGGGAAGCTGGTACACCCTCCCCTGAACTGCCGGCGGGTCGGTAACCAGGCTGCTATCAAAGATCGCCGTGCCTCCCGGCTTCAAGAAGGGCGCGTACTTGCTGGCGGAAAGCTGATTGAAAGCAAACAGTATGTCCGGGTACTCAACCTCGGGGTAGTCGATCTCATCATCGCTGATGATGACATCGGAACGGGAGGCGCCCCCTCTGGACTCGGGCCCGTACGACTGGCTCGATACTACCTGGCGACCCTCGTAGATCCCGGCAGCCTCTGCCAGGATAAGCCCCATCAGCACCAGTCCTTGCCCCCCGGACCCACCCATCGAAACCTCGACGCTCTTAGACATGCTCACCTGCCTTCCAGGAGGCCTTAAGCCGTACCTGGCTGTACAGCTTCTCGTACGCGGGACGCTCACTCTCGTACAGCACCCCCGTCAGCAATTTCCCATCCGCATCCTCAGCTTTCTGCTGAGCCGTCCGCACCGGAACCGTGATCTCCTTCTGCCGCATCAGCATCTGCACCGGACCGCCCTGCCGATTCATTCGGCCGAAGTAGATGGGACACTGCGACACCGCCTCCACGAAAGAGAAACCGGTGTGCTGGAGAGCCGCCGCCAGTGTGTTGACTAGCTCGGGCATCCTGATCGGTGCGACACGGCCAACAAAGGTAGCCCCAGCAGCTTGAGCCACACCACACAGGTCGAAGCCCGGCTCGGCATCGCCGTACGGGGCTGTGGTGGCCATTGCTTCAACCGGGGTAGTGGGTGAGTATTGCCCGCCGGTCATGCCATAGATCTGATTGTTGATCACCAGCGCGGTGACGTCGATGTTGCGCCGCGCGGCATGGATGAAGTGGTTGCCCCCAATGGCGGCGCAATCGCCGTCCCCCATGATCACTATCACGTTCATCCCCGGCTTCGCCAGCTTGATCCCAGTCGCAAAAGCCAAAGCCCGGCCGTGGATGGTGTGCATGGTGTCGAAGTTCAAGTAGCCGGTCGCCCGACTGGAGCAGCCAATGCCGGAGACTATGACTGTACGATCCTGGTCCAGCCCAACCTTGTCGATAGCCCGAATGGTGCCGTTGACTATCTGACCAATCCCGCAGCCCGGGCACCAGATGTGCGGCAATCGGTTGACCCTCAGGTACCTGGATATCAGCGCGCTAGGCATGCTCCATCACCCCCTCGATCCCATGAAGCAGCTGGCCGGGCGTGATGAGCGCCCCATCGTGACGATTCATCTGGGCGATCTCCACCCCGTTACGAGTGACTCGCCGAACCTCACCCGCCACGTCGCCCAGATTCATCTCCGCAACCAGCAGCCGAGGAGTCCTCTCCGCCACCGCCTCGATCACATGCTCCGGGAATGGCCACAGGGTTATCAGCCTGACCAGCCCTGCTTTGATCCCACGGGCTCGGGCCATCTTCACGGCCGCTCTGGCAGAACGGCCGACACAACCGTAGGAGATCACAGCGATCTCTGCATCCTCCATGAACAGATACTCCACGGAGGTAATCTCTTCACGGTGATCTTCCACCTTGGACACCAATCTCTCGGTGGTCTCCTGTAGCTTCACGGGGCTTGTGCTGGGGAAGCCGGTTTCATCGTGGAAGAGGCCGGTAATGTGGTAGTGGTAGCCGGTGCCAAAATCCGGAACTGCCGGAACCCCATCCAAATCCGGCTCGAAGGGGTTCACGCTGCCCGGAGATCCTATCGGCCGCCGCCGATTCACCACCTCGATCTCCTCGGGCTGAGGAAGGGTCACCACTTCCCTCAGGTGGCCCACCACGGCGTCGGCGAGTATCACCACAGGGGTGCGGTACCTCTCAGAAAGGTTGAACGCCTGGATTGTCACGTCAAAGCATTCTTTCACCGAGGAGGGCGACAGGGCGATAATCGAGTGGGGGCCGTGGGTGCCGTACCGGGCCTGCATCACGTCGCCCTGTGCCGGGGCGGTCGCGTAGCCGCTGCTGGGGCCCATCCGCTGAACATTCACGATCACGCAGGGAGTCTCAGCCATCACTGCGAAACCGATGCCCTCCTGCATCAGGGAGAAGCCGGGGCCACTGGTGGCGGTCATGGCCTTCACCCCCGAGATCGAGGCCCCGATGACTGAAGATATGCTGGCTATCTCATCCTCCATCTGGATGAAGGTGCCACCGACCTGGGGCAAGCGCCGAGCAAGGGTCTCGGCGATCTCTGAAGAAGGGCTAATTGGATAGCCCCCGAAGAACCTCATGCCCGCCGCTAGAGCGCCCTCGGCAATGGCCTCATTGCCCTGCAGCAAGATCGGCTTAGATCGCTCGTCGGTCATCTATTCTTGAACACCTCGATAGCGAAGTCCGGGCACATCATCTCGCAGAGGCCGCAACCGGTGCACTTCTCAGGAAAGGAAAGGCTTGGGGTGCCGACCTCGTCGGCGCTGAGGGCCTTGGGGGGGCAAAAGGCCACGCAGATGGAACAGGATTTACACCACTGGAGATCGATCTCGATCCAATTCCCACGTCTCGCGATCTGTTCAGAAGGAGGGTCAGTCTCGATCATCAGCGCTCCTTTCTCTACCATCCGGAACACGGACGGCCACTCTCTGGATTAGCATGCTAGCATCCCCCCTGGGGAGGGTCAAGCAACACCAAGGGAGTTGTTATTGAGCTGCAATGGCGGCCCAGCATCTACTCTTCTCGCAACCACCGTACGATGTCTTTTGCCCAGTAGGTGATCAGTATGTCGGCGCCCGCCCGCTTGATCGCGGTCAGGATCTCCAGGGCTGTCCGTTTCTCCCCCAGCCACCCCATCCGAGCTGCCGCCTTCACCATGGAGTACTCGCCGCTGACGTTGTAGGCCGCGACCGGCAGATTCACCTCCTCCTTCACTCGAGCCAGAACGTCCAGGTAGGCAAGTGCTGGCTTCACCATCACTATGTCGGCGCCCTCCTGGATGTCCAGCTGCACCTCTCGAAGCGCCTCGCGCGCGTTGCTTGGATCCATCTGGTAGGCCCGTCGATCCCCGAACTGTGGCGCCGAGTCCGCGGCCTCCCTGAAAGGTCCATAAAAGGCCGAAGCATACTTGGCGCTGTAGGCCATGATGGGAACGTTCTCGTGCCCCGAGCTGTCTAGCGCAAGACGGATCGCCCCCACACGACCATCCATCATGTCGGAGGGAGCGATCATGTCGGCACCGGCATCTGCGTGCGACACCGCGGTCCGAGCCAGCAGCTCTAGCGTAGGGTCGTTCAACACCTGGCCGCCCTCCACTATCCCGCAATGGCCGTGGCTGGTGTACTCGCACAGGCACACATCGGTGACGACCATGAGCTGGGGGGCATGCTCTTTCACCGTGGCGATCGCCCGCTGGACGATGCCATCCCGATCGTAGGCCTCGGTGGCCAGTTCATCCTTGTGGTTGGGGAGACCGAAGAGTAGCACCGCCGGAATCCCCATGGAGGCGATCTCACGGACCTCGCCCGCCAGGAGATCCGTCGACCACTGGTACACGCTAGGCATGGAGGAGACCTCGTTCTTGATGCCTCGCCCCTCGGTCACGAACAGCGGATAAATCAAGGATTGGAGGTCCAACCTGGTTTCGCTCACCATCTTCCGGATCACCTCGGAACTGCGTAACCTTCGTGGACGATAGAGGGGAGGCACGAACTCCCGGGGAAGGGCTTTACGCTCCAAGCTGTCCATAATCATCTCCCACTTGAAGACTGATCAGAATCCAACGCATTGCGCCGGGCAAGAGCGCTCAGACCCGATAGCGCTCCAGGACCGTACGGTCCACATCGACCCCTAGTCCAGGATCCATCGGGACATCGATGAACCCATCTTTCTGCTGAAGCGGGTTCTTGACTAGTTGCGACCGAAACGGATGGGCAGAGCAGTCATATTCGAAAATAGGCTCCTTGGCGTAGAGCGAGGGGTTCGAAATAGGCACCGACGCCACGAACTGCAGAGACGCTGCCTGCCCGATGGCGGAGCCCCAAACGTGAGGGTTCACCTGGACGCCAAAGGCGTGGGCAAGAGCGAGAATGTGCTTGCCCGCCGTGAACCCTCCCACGTGGCACAGGTCCGGCTGCGCGATGTCCACCGCCCCCCGGCTGATCAGGTCGCGGAATCCGAAAAGGGTGTACTCGCCTTCCCCTCCGGCTACAGCGACACCCAGTGCATCCCGCACCGTTCGATACCCCGCGACGTCTTCGGGAGCCACCGGCTCCTCGAACCAGCGAAGGCCGACTCCCTCCAGCGCTCGACCCAGCCTGATGGCATCGTTCACGCCGTAGCCATGGTTGGCGTCGATCATAAGGGTTATCCCCTCGCCCACGGCCCCCCGGACCGCCCGGACCACAGCAATGTCGTCCTCAAGACCGAACCCGACCTTGATCTTCATTGTCTTGAATCCGGACATCGCATGGTTTTCGGCCTCTTTGGCGAGCCGCTCGGCCTCCCCCTGGCCCACCGTTCGGTAGAAGCCCGTGGCGTAAGCCTCCACCCTGGAGCGAAACGTTCCCCCCAGCAACTTGCACACGGGCACGCCGAGGGTCTTGCCGGCAATATCC
>JAJYNT010000147.1 GCA_021786215.1 Chloroflexota bacterium
GAACGCCGACCTTCTTTCCGGGAAAGTCGCTGTCCCATTGCCTGGCAAGCATATAGGTGGCGGTGTCTGGGTGGATGAGGGGGTGGACGTCGCCAGCGACGCCCAGATGTACGGCCCGGTGTATCTTGGACGGGAAGCCAAGGTGAAAAGCGGGGCGGTAGTCCACGGGCCCAGCGTAATTGGCGAGTACTCCGTGGTGGACAGTCGCAGCCACGTCGTGCGCAGCATCATATGGAATAACAGCTACCTCGGTGAGCGTGTCGAGCTGCACGGGGCGATTGTCGGGAAGCAGTGCCACGTGGAGAGCAAGGCCGTCATCTTCGAGGGAGCCGTCATCGGCGACAACACTGTCGTTCGGGACAGCGCCATTATCCAGCCTAACGTGAAGATCTGGCCGAACAAGGAGATCGAGACCGGCGCCACGGTGGCCACAAGCATTATTTGGGGCGCGCAGGGACGGCGTGTGCTGTTCGGACGCTACGGGGTCACCGGCCTCGTGAATATCGATCTGACACCGGAGTTCGCCGCCAAGCTGGGGGCGGCTTTCGGGGCTACGCTTCCAAAGGGCACGGTGGTGACGGTGAACCGCGACCCAAATCGCACCCCGAGAATGATCAAGCGAGCCATCATATCTGGACTCCCATCGGCGGGCGTAAACGTCGCGGATCTTGCCACGGTCCCGACACCGGTGGCCCGATATGTAACCCGCATTTCCGAGGCTCAGGCCGGCATCGACGTGCGCCTATCTCCGTACGATAACAGGGTGGTGGACATCAAGTTCTTCGATCAGAACGGTATGGACATAGGCAAGGTCGTCGAGCGAAAGATAGAGAACACCTTCTTCCGCGAGGATTTCCGCCGGGTCTACCTCGACGAGGTGGGGCTCATCTACTATCAGCCCATGGTAGCGGAGAGCTATACCGAGGGGTTCATCTCGGCGCTCGGCAAGGCCTCCCTTCCATCCCCGCCAGACGGTTTCAGCCTAGTCGTGGATTTCAGCAACTCCACCGCCTCCACCATATTGACTCCCATCCTACGCCGCAGCGGGGCCAGGATGGTGGCGCTCAACGCTACTGCTGAGGACGCGCAATCCGTGTGGTCGCCGGAGGAGCAAGATGTGACCCTGGCTCAGTGCGCCGCGATCTCTGCCGCCCTGCGAGCCACATTGGGGGTGCGAATCGATCCCGGAGGCGAGCGAATCTGGCTTGTTACTGGGAGAGGGCAGATCCTCCCCAACATGACCGCCCTCGCGGCCATGGCCGACCTGGTGTTCCGGGCCAAGCCCGGCGCCGTTGTGGCAGTGCCGGTTTCGGCCTCCAAGATCCTCGACCAGATCGCCGCCAAACATGGTGGACGGGTCGTACGTACCCGCGTAAACCCGCACTCCATGATGGAGGTCGCCGCCCGTGAGAAGGTCGCCATGCTGGGAGATGGCAACGGGGGGTTCATCTTTCCCGCTTTTCATCCTGGGTTCGACGGCATTTTCGCCATCGCCGAGATGACAGGGCTGCTTTCTGGGGCTAATGCCACCCTGGATGAGGTCGTGGGAGAGCTTCCTCCCTACTACATGTCCTCCACCAGGGTGTCGTGCCCGTGGGAGCGGAAGGGAAGGATCATGCGGATCCTGCACGAGCAGTATCGCGACGGCCTGTCCAAACAGATCGACGGCGTTCGCATAGACCTCGGCGACGAGTGGGTTCTGATCCTGCCCGACCCTGACCGACCCATCTTCCACGTGATCGCCGAGTCGACCTCGACCGAGCAGGCCAGGGTCCTTCAAGACAAGTACGCCGCCCTCATCAGCGGCCTGCAGGACTGAAAGACCCTGCGAACCATGCCCCCGCCGCCCACGGGCAGGCTTACCCTGTGCTATACTTCCGTATCGACCGTGCCAAGACTCGGGGTAAGGCTGCTTTCGCAGTTGCGCTGCCGGCACATAATAGTGCAGCTCCGAACGATGGAGGCCCAGCTGCGGCCTCCTTTTGGGGTGTTAGGCGTTATTTCGCCCGAGCAACACACAGAATCGTAACCATGTGTTGAGGGGAGAAGATGTCCGATCAGGATTCCTTCGTCGAGGAACTCACCGACAAGAGCGATGACTTTTCGCGCTGGTACACCGAGGTGATCCTAAAGGCCCAGATGGCCGACTACGCACCGGTGCGCGGCTGCATGGTCATCCGCCCTTACGGATACGCCCTCTGGGAAAACATGCAGCGGCTGCTGGACGCGCGATTCAAAGTCACAGGTCACGTAAATGCCTACTTCCCCCTGCTGATCCCCGAGAGCCTCCTCGCACGGGAGGCTGAACATGTCGCCGGCTTCGCCCCCGAGGTTGCGTGGGTCACCCAGGGCGGCAGTGAGCCGCTTGAGGAGCGACTGGCGATCCGGCCGACTTCTGAGGCGATCATCGGCCAGATGTATTCCAAGTGGATTCACTCGTGGCGAGATCTGCCTGTGCTGATCAACCAGTGGGCCAACGTTCTACGCTGGGAGAAGGTCACCCGACTCTTCCTTCGCACGACGGAGTTTCTGTGGCAGGAAGGTCACACCGTTCACCGCACGGAAGAAGAGGCCCAGGAGGAGACGCTCAAGATCCTTCAGGTTTACCGCTCCTTCGCCGAGGACGATCTCGCGATCCCTGTGGTCTACGGACAGAAGACCGAGGCAGAGAAGTTCAAGGGAGCCGAGCGCACCTACTCTATCGAGGCGATGATGGGCGACGGAAAGGCACTGCAGGCCGGCACCTCCCACAATCTCGGCCAGCACTTCGCCAGAGTGTTCGATATCACCTTCCAGGATATGGACGGCGAGCGCAAGTTCGCCTGGCAGACCAGTTGGGGCGTTTCCACCCGGCTGATTGGCGCCATCATCATGGTCCACGGAGACGATTCGGGCCTGATCATGCCGCCTAAGGTGGCTCCGACTCAGATGGTCGTGGTACCGATTTGGCGTAAGGAACCCGAGAAGGAACAGGTAGCCGGCTTCGTGGATCGGCTGAAGGCCAACCTGGGGACCGACATACGCTTCCAGGTGGATTGGGACGACGAGCACACCCCGGGCTGGAAGTTCAACGAGTGGGAGATGCGCGGTGTGCCACTTAGGCTGGAGGTCGGCCCGCGCGACGTCAAGAACAACCAGGTGGTGCTGGTTCGACGGGACACAAGGGCCAAAGAAGTGGTCGCGATCGATGCGGCGCATGGCCGTGTCGTCGAACTGCTAGCTCAGATCCAGAACGATATGCTCCAGAAGGCACGCGAGTTTATGGCTCGGCGGACGTGGAGCGTCGATACCCTCGAGCGGTTTTCGGCCGCGCTCGAGAAAGAACGAGGCTTCCTGCTGGCTCATTGGTGCGGGGACGCCGATTGCGAGGCCAAGATCAAGGAGGAGACCGCAGCCACCATCCGCTGTATCCCTCTGGATGCCGAGGTGGAGGAGGGCAGATGCATCTGGTGTCAAAAGCCCACCACTGGCAAGCGAGTCGTTTTCGGCCGAGCCTACTAGCATAGGAGAACAGCAATCGTATGCCCAGCCTAAAGGAAACCATCGCTGCCCTGGCTGCTCACCAGCGACTCAAGAGCATCCAGACGAAACAGCTCTCCGATCTCAGTTCGGAACAGCTTCAAGAGTTGAAGACTGTCTGGTCGGGTCTGCCTGATCCCGAACGGATGAATCTCATCGCAACCCTCCGGCGGCAGGCGGAGGATGATATGCTGATGGATTTCGGGGCCATCTACCGGATGGCGCTGGTCGATCCGAATGCCGACGTGAGGCGCCTTGCCATCGTGGCGTCGGTGGACGACGAGAGCTCGCAACTGCTGTCCAGCCTGCTCGATCTTTGCGTCCACGACCCGGATGAGATGGTCCGGGCTGCGGCCGCGGAGAGGCTCGGCGGCTTTGCCCTGAAAGCTGAGTTGGGGGAACTCTCCACGGAGGACGCCGATCGCATCGAGAAGCTGCTCCTCGATAGAGCCAAGTCGGAGACGGAATCGATTGCCGTCAGGGCCGCGGCACTCGCGTCCGTGGGCTACTTCTCCACGGATGAGGTCCGAGCCGAGATTCGGCGAGCTATCACCCGAGCAGGGCTAAGGCTGGCCGCTATACAGGCGATGGGACGCAACATCGACCCCGTCTGGGCAGAAGAGCTTACCGAGCAAATGGGGAGCGAGGACCCGGTCATTCGCCGCGAGGCTGCGCTTGCGGCCGCTGACTACGAGGATACGGTCGATGCCTTGGCCGACCTGGCGGACGACCCTGACACCGCGGTCCGCCTGGCTGCGATATCGTCCCTGGGTCAGATCGGCGGAGCCGAAGCTCGAGATGTCCTGATCTACTGCTACGAGAGCGCCGACCCTGTCATTCGGGAGGCCGCTTCCAGCGCTCTTGCCGAGATCCAGGCCACCGAGGACCCGCTCGGTACCGCCGGGCCCGAGGACGACTAGGGAACGGTGTGCTAATTCAGAGGCGGCGTCTTGAGATATCCACCACCAGCCTGTGGCCATCGATGTAGGCTGAACTGCCCGCACCAGTCTCCACCATAGGTTTCCGGCCAGACACCCTTCTTGTCCGAGGCTCTTTGAGCGGCCCCGGAGGGGCTCACGCCGGGCGGGTTGAACCTGCATTCTCCCACGCTGTCATCCTTGGGCTCCATCCGCCCCGGCAGCCGTGAATGCCAGTAGAGGCAGTATCTGCACTTTCTCTCCGCCAATGTCCCCTCCGATCCCACATCCACCCTCTCCCCCAATGCGAGGGTCGGGGTGACGGCCAACTCCCTCTCCCTCTGGGAGAGGGTCGGGGTGAGGGCCATAACAACCGGGCTACCCAACCAGATTATACCTTCTTCACAGAGGTGAGACGAGTTCATGGACGTCCGCGCCCTCGCTACCCGCGCAATGACCCTCCTGCTCTGGGCTTCCGCCTTCGCTGGGATCCGTGCTGGCCTGGAAGCTTATTCCCCAGGGCAGCTCGCCCTCCTCCGTTTCCTCGCGGCCTCCGCCGTCCTCGCCGTCTATGCCCTCGCGACTCGCATGCGGCTGCCCAGCCGCCGGGATCTGCTCCCCATTGCTGGCGCCGGCATCCTGGGCATCGCCGCATATCACACGGCCCTCAACTACGGCGAGATCTCGGTAACAGCGGGGGCTGCCAGTCTGCTCATTGCCACCACTCCCATCATCACCTCCCTGTTGGCCATCTTGCTTCTGGGGGAACGGATGAGCGGCCGTGGCTGGCTGGCGATAGCTATCAGTTTCGCTGGCTCCGCCCTGATCGCTGTCGGCGAGGGAAAGGGCTTCGCCTTCGAGCCCAGTGCGATACTGCTCCTGATGGCCGCGGCCCTCCAGGCCCTCTTCTTCGTTGTTCAGAAGCCCTATCTGACCAGCTACAGCCCTCTGGAGCTGACCTCCTACACGATCTGGGCTGGTACCCTGGTGTTGCTGGTCTTCCTGCCCGGACTCCCTCAGGCCGTGCAGGCCGCCCCGGAGAGTGCCACTTTGGCCGTGATCTACCTGGGGGTCTTCCCCGCCGCCATCGCCAACGTGACCTGGGCCCACACCCTCTCCAAAGCGCCCGCCTCCAATGCCACGGCTCAGCTATACCTAGTCCCTGCCCTGGCCATACTCATCGCCTGGGGCTGGCTCGGCGAGATCCCTACCGCCCTCTCACTGGTAGGGGGAGGCATCACCCTGTCCGGTATCCTACTGCTGAACCTCCAGGGCAAGTGAACCGAGCCTTAAGTCGCGCGCGCAGGGCAAGCAGTTCATTCCCTGCCGCTGGTCGCGCGCCCGGAATCGGGTGGCGGGCCACAGGTATGAGGATACCTTCGTTCCCTATATTGAAGTTGTAGCCGCTCTTGCCAGCACTATACGATAGTGTATAATTCCTTCACACGCTTGCTTGTGGGGAAACGCCACTTATTGTAGTGCGACCAAGCAGGTCGCTTCTCCAAGAACCGTCCTGCCGGAACCTTTCCCCGCCTTCCTGAGTTCTCATGGAATGAGGCCAACTATGCGTTTCCGCAAGATGCCAAAGAAGCGACGGATTTTAACGTTGTTAGCGGTCTTCTCAGCGATCCTGCTGCTCGTCGGAACGATGGCTATCAGGACCGTGATCTCGTCAAGTGCCGCCACCCAGCAGCCGAAACAGGTTTCCGTCGACCAGATCGCCAAACTTGCTCGGCAGGGAGATATCAAGTCCCTGACCCTATCGGGCGATGAGGTAACCGCCAAGCTTGCTGATGGCTCCTCAGTCACATCTCGCAAAGAACCACAGGTGTCGATTCTCGACACCCTTCGCAACTATGGCGTATCGCAAAGCCAGCTGGACCAGATCGGGTTGCAGGTGCAGGACCCTGCCGCGAACGGCAACCCCGCGGTCACCTGGCTCATCGTCGTGGTGTCCGGCCTATCCCTTGCCTTCGTCTTCGGGATGATATACCTGAGTTCCAAGAACGGCGGCGCCGGCCGCTACGGATCCTTCACTCGAAGCAACGCCAGGATAACCCAGACTGGGTCTAGCCGTGCAGGTTTGGCCCCTTCGGTCACCTTTCGGCACGTCGCCGGGGTTGAAGAGGCCAAGCAGGAGCTGCAGGAGGTGGTGGAGTTCCTCAAGTACCCGGAGAAGTTCACCGCTCTCGGTGCCGTCATCCCCAAGGGTGTTCTGCTGGTGGGTCCTCCCGGCACCGGCAAGACCCTCCTGGCCAAAGCCGTAGCCGGTGAGGCCGGAGTCCCATTTTTCAGCATCAGCGGCTCCGAGTTTGTGGAGATGTTCGTGGGTGTGGGCGCCTCGCGCGTGCGCGACCTCTTCGCCCGAGCCAGAAGGGCGGCCCCTTGCATCATCTTCATCGACGAGATAGACGCCGTCGGAAGGCACCGTGGCTCCGGCATGCGGGCCGGCCAGGGCGGCAACGACGAGCGGGAACAGACCCTGAACCAGATCCTGGTGGAGATGGATGGCTTTGACGGCAGATCCGGCGTGGTTGTCGTCGCGGCCACAAACAGGCCGGACGTCCTGGACGAGGCCCTGCTGCGCCCGGGCCGCTTCGATCGCCAGGTCACCATCGATGCGCCCGACGTCCGCGGGCGCAAGGCGATCCTCACCATCCACTCTAAGGGCAAGCCGCTGTCCAGGGACGTCAGCCTGGAGAGCGTGGCTCGTCAGACTCCCGGCTTCTCCGGCGCCGACCTGGCCAATTTGATGAACGAGGCGGCCATCCTTGCCGCCCGACGTAACCGAAAGACCATCGGTAAGGCCGACGTGGAGGAGGCCGTCGACCGGGTGATCGCCGGGCCTCAACGGAAGAGCCGAGTCATCAGCGAGCGCGAGAGGAAGATCACGGCTTACCACGAGATGGGTCATGCCCTCGTGGCCGCTGCCCTTCCCAACTGCGACCCGGTCCACAAGGTCACCATCATCGGCCGGGGCAGGGCCGGGGGCTTCACCCAGTTCGTTCCGGCGGAGGATCGCTCCCTCTGGACCCGGTCCCAGTTCCTGGATACCCTCGCCTCTATTCTGGGAGGTCACGCCGCCGAGGAGTTGGTCTACGGTGAGGTGACCACAGGTGCCTCCAACGACATTGAGAAGGCGACCGAACTGGCCCAGCGGATGGTGTGCCAGTACGGGATGAGCGAGCGCTTTGGGCCTGTGGCCCTTGCCAGGTCGGAGTCCTCCCGTGGGCACTACGAGCAGCGAAGCATCAGCGACGAGCTTTCCCGGGAGATCGACCAGGAAATCCAACAGCTTATCGACGGCGCTCGAACCAAGGCGAGAGAGCTGCTGGCCGAGCGTCGGGGGAAGCTGGAGGAATTGACCGCGCTCCTGCTGGAGCGCGAGACCCTCTCCGGCGAGGAGTTCAACACCCTCGTGGAGTAGGAACGTCGTTCCACAATTGGGAGTCGTAGGGCGGCGCCCCGTGCGCCGCCGCATTCCTGCCGCGGGGCGCCGTGCGGCAGGGCAGAGCGCCCTGCCCTACATTATCAGGCTCAACGAACGACGCAGCGGGCGATCTACGACCAGGTGTCCCTGACTGGACTCGGTCCCGTGGGATCTGGCTCCTACCGCTCCACCTTCAGCAACCGCAGCACGTTCTTTCCAAGGATGCGATCCATCTACGACGAGGACACGAAGGCGAGACCCGAGTACAGGTACTCGAGCGACT
>JAJYNT010000415.1 GCA_021786215.1 Chloroflexota bacterium
AAGGCTGTTGCTAGTGGGGGCGACGTCCCAGCAGGTATCGCTACTGGTGGAAGTTGAGGCCACCGAAACAGGAATGGAGGCCGAGCCTATCACGGATGGGGAGAGTTTCGATCGATACCTGCGTCAGGCTTTTGACGCGGCTCGCTCCATCTCATCAAGACTGAAGGAGATCCGGTTGGGTAGAGGAACGAACGGAGAGTCCGGCCGGGGGAAACTGGAATGAAAGCTCTTGGTCGACTCAAACCGAACTCCTTCGCGCGACTGTTGCTCATCGCGGCCCTGGTAGCGCTGGCGCTGGCACTAGCGGGCTGCGCCGCGGAACCATCATCTGCCGGCGGCGTCCCCTCTCTGAGCGTTGCCATCGATGGCAGCCGAGGGGCGGTGGACGTTGGCGTAGAGAGCTCCAAAGCTCCGCAAAACGTGAGCCTCGCGATCCAGTTGGTGGCGCTGCTTACGGTGCTGACGCTCGCTCCGGCGCTCCTGATCATGGTCACCTCTTTCACCCGCATCGTGATCGTTCTCGGCTTCATCCGAAGCGCCCTGGGGGTGCCGACGATGCCTCCGAACCAGGTGATCTTGGGATTGGCTCTCTTTCTCAGTCTGTTCGTGATGATGCCCACAATCGATGCAGTGAATAAGAACGCGTTGCAGCCTTACATGCAGGGCACCCTCTCTCAGGATGTGGCGCTGGATAGGGCACAGAAGCCGATCAGGGACTTCATGCTGAAGCAAACGAGGGAGAAGGATCTGGCCCTCTTCATTCAGCTAGCTCACCGGCAGCAGCCCAGCAAACCCGACGACGTTCCGACCTACATTCTGATACCTGCATTCATCATCAGCGAGTTGAAGACCGCTTTCCAGATGGGCTTCATAATATTCATTCCCTTCCTGGTCATAGATATGGTGATCTCCAGCACCCTGATGTCAATGGGCATGATGATGCTGCCACCGGCCATGATCTCTTTACCCTTCAAGCTGCTGCTGTTCGTCATGGTTGACGGCTGGTATCTAGTGGTGGGGTCACTAGTCAGGAGCTTCTCTTAGGAGGAATAGATGACTGAGAGCATGGTCATCCAGTTGGGCCAGCAAGCATTTACCGTCACCCTGGTCACTGGAATGCCCCTGTTGGGCGTCAGCCTGATTGTTGGGGTGTTGGTGAGTGTCTTGCAGGCGGCAACGCAGATCCAGGAGGCGACCCTCAGCTTTGTCCCGAAGGTGCTGGCCGTCGGGATAGCGGGAGCGCTGTTTGGCCCCTGGGTGATCAACAACCTGATGGTGTACACCACAAACCTGCTGTCGTCTCTGCCGAACTACGCTCACTGAACGGAACTATGGATATCAACTTAACGATAGGTCGTTGGGATATCTTCCTGCTGGTTCTGATACGGATAACCTCCATGGTCATGGTCGCGCCTGTGTTGGGGGCTCGGTCGGTTCCGAGTCAGGTCAAGGTGGGTCTTTCCGTGCTGCTGGCGATACTGCTGACACCCCTGCAGCCGGTGCCTCCGCCCCTGTTCACCAGCTGGCTCGGCACCTTGATCGCGGTATCCAGAGAGGTGATCGTTGGGTTGCTGCTTGGTTTCTCGGCGTCCGTTCTCTTCTCGGCGATCCAGATGGCCGCGCAGATAGTTGGGGTGCAGATCGGTTTCAGCTTTTCTAACATCATAGACCCTGTCTCGGCACAGAGTTCCGGCTTCATGGAAACCCTTTACAACCTGATGGCGACGGTGGTCTTTCTCAACCTGGGAGGACACTATGCCCTTCTCACTGGACTCAGCCAGAGCTTCGAACTGGCGCCCGTGGGGATGTACGGCCCCGCCCCAATCGTCGGCGATCGGCTGGTTGCCCTGAGCTCTCTGGCAATAGGCATAGCTTTGAGGTTGGCGCTGCCGGTGGTGGGGACGATGATGCTGGTGGATGTGGCGATGGCCCTGGTGGTGCGGTCGATCCCCCAGATGAACGTATTTGCGGTTGGATTGCCAGTGAAGATGGTGGTGGGAATGCTGACCCTGGTGGCGCTCACTCCTCTGACAATAAGCGGAATGGCGAGCGTAACTCAGAATATCGCCGCGGCAGTCGCGGGTGTGTTGCGGTAGGCAGGAAGACAGGGAATGGCTGGCGACAACAGAACCGAGAAACCGACAGGGAAGAGGCGATCGGAAGCCCGCAGCAAGGGCCAGGTGGCCCGCAGCGCCGAGATCAGTTCCGTCGCAGTCCTGTTTGTCGGGCTCTGGATGCTCAACTCCAAGGCGATGGAGTTGTTGACCAGCTATTCTTCGATAACACAAGAGGCTTTCAGGGAGATCGCCTCGCGCGGGGAGCGCCCCGAGGCAGTTCTGTCGCTAGGGATGACGCTGCTGGTCAACAGCCTGTTGGTGATCGCCCCTTTGGTGCTGTCTGTTGGCATCGCGGGAGTGGTGGCAAACATGGTGCAGGTTGGTCCCATGTTCAGCACACAGGTGCTCAAGCCCGACTTCAACAAGCTGAACCCGGTGACAGGCATCCGGCGACTCTGGTCACCACGCATACTGGTGGAGCTGGCAAAATCTGCCCTGAAGCTCGCGGTATTGGCCTTCATCGCCTATCAGGTGATCAAAGAGAAGTACTGGATACTGGCCGGGCTTCAGTCGGCAACCCCGGTTGGGGCCTTGGCGACCATCAGCGGGGTAATTCTGGAGATCGGACAGAAATGTGGGGTTGCCCTTCTTGTCATGGCTGTTGCCGACTACGTCTATCAGAGGCGGTCTTTCGAGAGCGGGCTGATGATGACCAAGGAAGAGGTCAAGGAGGAAGCCAAGGCGGCCGAGGGGAATCCCACGGTCAAGGGCAAGATCCGATCGTTGCAGAGACAATATGCCCGAACTCGAATGATGCAGAACGTACCCCACGCCGACGTGGTTGTCACGAACCCAACTCACTACGCCGTGGCCATGGAGTATAAGCCAGCGAAGATGCAGGCGCCGGTAGTGGTAGCAAAGGGGCAAATGCTCGTCGCCGAGCAGATCAAACGGGTGGCGAAGGAGCATGGAGTCCCGGTGATCGAGAACCCACCGCTGGCGAGGGCCCTGCACCGATCGGTGGAGATCGGAGACGCGGTTCCGCCGGAGCTCTACCAGGCTGTGGCGGAGGTGCTGGCCTTCATTTACCGATTGAAGCAACAGGGCAATCCTTCGCAGGGTGCTGAGTTCTGAATTCGGAGTCTCGAAAGAGCAGCGCACGTTAGGGGAAGAATCCATGGCAGTGACATCAGCTAGTTCCAAGAGGAGCGCCGGTTTAGGCCGGCTGATGGAGCAGAGCGACGTTGTGCTGGCCGTCGCGGTGGTCGGCATTGTAGCCATGATGGTTATCCCATTGCCGCCCGCGTTGCTGGACGTCCTTCAGGTGGTGAATATCGCGACTGCCCTCACCATCCTCCTGGTTTCGATGTACGTCACGGAGCCCCTGGAATTCTCCGTTTTTCCATCCCTGCTGCTCGTCACAACCCTGTTCCGTCTTAGCTTGAACATATCGGCCACACGACTGATCCTCCTGAATGGGGCCGCGGGCAAGGTGATCGACGCGTTCGGGAGTTTCGTTGTTGGAGGGAACTACGTTGTCGGCGTCGTGGTGTTCCTCATCCTGGTTGTCATCCAGTTCGTGGTGATCACCAACGGTGCCGGCCGTATCGCCGAAGTGGCCGCGCGGTTCACTTTGGACGCGATGCCGGGCAAGCAGATGAGCATCGACGCCGACATGAACGCCGGCTTGATTACCGAGCAGGAGGCCCGCCGTCGACGCCACGCGATCGAGCAGGAGGCGGACTTCTATGGTGCCATGGATGGCGCCAGCAAGTTCGTCAAGGGCGACGCGGTCGCGGGCATCATCATCATAGTTATCAACATTATCGGAGGCTTCATCATCGGGGTGCTCCAGCGGGGGTTGACGCTCACGGACAGCGTCCAGACGTACACCCTCCTGACGGTAGGCGACGGGCTGGTGACCCAGATCCCAGCCCTCCTCATCTCAACCGCGACCGGTATCGTGGTAACTCGAAGCGCTTCTGAATCCGATCTCGGCCACGAAATGGGATCGCAGATCCTGGGGAATCCCAGGGTGCTGGGGATTGTCGCTGGGATCATGGCGGCGTTCGGGCTCGTTCCGGCGATGCCTAAACTGCCCTTCTTGGGAGCGGCGGCGGTCCTGGGTGGCGTCGCCTGGATGATGTATCGGGGGAGGGCGGCTGTTGCCGCGCCGGTCCCCGAGGCTGCTCTCACGGAGCCGGTGGAACAGGAGACTCCCTCCTCGCTCTTGCAGTTGGATCCGATGGAGGTGGAGATCGGGTACGGCCTTATCCCGCTGGTCGAGCAGAAGCCCGGGGGCATGCTTGCTCGAATCACCGCGGTTCGGCGCCAGCTGGCGCAAGACCTGGGAATTGTTGTCCCCACGGTCCGCATCAGGGACAACCTGCAGTTGGGCCCCAACTCATACATCATCAGGCTGCGAGGCGTTGAGATCGGGCGGGGCGAGTTGATGGCCAGTCGCTATCTTGCCCTGGGGATGGGATGGGATGATACCGGCATTGAAGGGGTGAAGACCACCGACCCCGCTTTCGGATTGCCGGCTGTTTGGATCGGGGAGGCCGACCGAGAGCGGGCGGAGGCCCTGGGCTACACTGTGGTCGACTCTATCTCGGTCTTCAGCACCCACTTCACGGAGATAGCGAAGAACTTCGCCCCGCTGATCCTCGGCCGGCAGGACCTCCAACAGCTGTTGGAAGGGGCGAAGTCTGCCCACTCGGCGGTCTTGGAGGAGTTGATTCCCAATATCCTCACCGCTGGGGAGGTGCACAGGGTTCTGCAGAACCTGCTGCGAGAACGAGTTTCAATCAGGAACATCGGCACTATCCTGGAGACCCTGGCCGTGGAGGGGCGTGCCAGCCGTGACCCCGACGTGCTGAGCGAGCAGGTCCGGCGCTCCATCGGTCGGGAGATCTGCACTCAGCTCAAGGAGCCGGACGGCGCTTTACACGTCATAACCATAGGACCCGAGGCGGAGCAGTTGATCGCCAACGCGCTGCAGCCGGGGGACCGCACGGCAGTGGTGGCGTTGGAGCCCGGGATAGCCCACCGAATGCTGCAACAGCTCGGTCTTGAAATCCAGCGGGTCACCGAGGGAGGGCATCTCCCAGTGATCCTCTGCTCAGGGCGGATAAGGTTGCCGCTGAAGCGGCTCACGGAGCGGTCGATGCCTACGTTGGTGGTGCTCTCCTTCGCGGAAGTCCCCTCGGACTTCAAGGTCGAGTGCGAGGCCACGGTTGCCCTGGGCCAGGATAGCTAGAAAGTCCCCACATGGGTTCGAGGAGTCGTGCGGCCGAAACCAGGTTTCTATCGATTGGGCAGCATATCACCATGGTTGTGGAGCAGCCAGGTGATCAGGTCCAGCCCGAGGGAGACGGATATCTGGGCCGCGTGGAGGACGTACAGGAGGATCTGATTTTGGTTTCATTGCCGACGCGACCGCTTCAGCTGTTGCGCTCCGGCTCCGGTTTCGGAGCGCTGGTCAAGTTTCCGAGAGATGGTCTCGAGTACATGTTCCGGGCCAAGGTTGAGGCCTACACCGAAGACCAGCTTCCTGTCCTGTATCTTCGGCGACTGAGCAAGCCGGAGCGCATCGAGAGGCGAGCCTATGTGCGGGTGGATGTCCTGCTGGAACCATCCGAAGTGATCGTCTTGGGTGAAGATGGCCGCGACGATGCGCCGCTGCTCGGTTGTCTTGTGGTGAATATCAGCGCTGGCGGTGTGGGGCTGGTAAGCCGTCGGCCCCTTCCTGTTGGCTGCAGGGTACGTCTGGTGATGCAGTTGCTCCTGGGTTTCGGCCGTGTTGCCACCGATGCTCAGGTGGTTCGATCAGCGCCCGTCGGAGAGCAGCTTCGGAGATGGCGACTGGGGTTGTCATTTCGGGGGATAGGTCGCCGAGAGCAGGACCGACTCGCCGGTTTTGTCCTAAGCCAGCAGCGGTTGCTCAGGCAGCGCGGACTTTTGTGAGAGGTGAACAGTTGGGCAGGTTGTTGATGGCTCTCTCCATGTACATTGGCCTTGGCTCGTTCTTCGCGGTAAACGCCGTGGCCTTACTCCGTGGCGCCTCGGTGATGACCGCGATGACGAGAGGTTTGTTCGCGCTGGCCATCTTCGCCGTGCTAGGAGTGGTGGCCAGTGCGGTGTTGAGGGTTCGACCTCACACCTCCGCGGAGGGCCAGCAGAAGGAGTAGGTCATGCATGGCCGGTGCGGGACGGAAGCTCATTTCCGAAAGCACGTTACCAGGGTAGAAGGGAGGTGATGGAGTGGCAGCGACGGCGGTAACCGAGGAGCTTTGGCAGGCCCACAGCGGGAGAGGCGACCGTGCGGCGCGCGAAAGGATCATTTTGCAGTATGCGCCTCTCGTCAAGTATGTGGCGGGAAGACTCTCTATTGCCCTGCCGCCGGTGCTGGACATGGACGATGTCCTCAGCTCAGGCATGGTTGGGTTGATACGGGCCGTCGAGCACTTCGATCCGACGAGAGGGGTACCGTTTGAGAGCTACGCGGTCACCTGCATCAAGGGGGCGATCCTCGACCAGCTTCGGTCTCTGGATGTCATCTCTCGATCAGTGCGCCAGAGGGCTAGAGAGATCGAGAGGGTGATGACGAGCCTGCAGACGACCTTGGGCCGGTTGCCAACCGACCAGGAGGTCGCGGAGCAGCTAGGCCTGAACGTCGATGCCTACCGAAGGATCCTGATGGAGATCGGCCCTGCGACCATATCATTGGACTCTGCCTTGAGCGCGGACGGCGATGGAGAGGTGGGATCTCTGCTGTCGACTCTGGAGGATGCCAACAGCCCGGATCCGGTATCGCTGGCGGAGAGACGAAGTCTGATGGACGCCCTGGCCGAAGCGGTTTCCCATCTGACCGAAAGGGAGCGGCTTCTGCTAGCTCTCTACTACAAGGAGGAGCTAACCATGCGTGAGATCAGCCGGGTGATGAGCGTCTCGGAGTCGCGCATATGTCAACTCCACACTCGGGCGGTGCTGAGGTTGAGGGCGCAGATGCAGCTGTGGCGCCGGCAAGAGGATTGAGAATCCGAGATTGGGAGCCCAACAGGGAGTAGGAAGCGATGATCAGGGGCATTCAGACAGCAATGGGTGGAATGCGAGCGCACCTCGACCGAGAGGATGTGGTTGCAAGGAACCTGGACAACATCTTGACCCCTGGCTATAAGGAGGAGGCTGGAGCCATCGATGGCTTCGCGGCAACGCTGAGCCGGGTTGAGTCACGCTCCGTGGACAGTCCAACGCGGCTCGCGATGTCCGCAACTGCGATCGGCAGCCTTGGGGTCGAGACTGCCATGGACAGGGTTTCGGTGAACTTCCGCCAGGGGCCTTTAGAGGAAACGCACAGGCCGCTCGACGTTGCGCTTGTGGGCGACGGATTTCTTCAGGCGATGACTCCCCAAGGGCCGATGTTTTTCAGGGGCGGGCCCCTTTATAGGGACGCGGACTCCAAGCTGGTGACGTCGGAAGGCTATCCGGTGCTGGACTCAAATGGGCAGGACCTCGTGCTGCGGGGCAACGTGGTCTCCATAGCGCCCAATGGCGCAATAACCGTGGACAACAAGCCGGCCGGGAATCTGTCGTTGGTCGAGTTCGCGCCGGGCACCGAGTTGTCCAAGGTTGGGGATGAGTTTTACACGCCGGACTCCCCGAGTGCTCCATTGCCGGTAGCCGCTACCAACACGACGGTGAAGCAGGGCTACCTGGAGGGTTCCAACGTGGATGAGGTATCCGCGATGACCGAGCTGGTATCGTTGGTCCGGGCCTATCAGGCCAGCCAGAGGATGTTGCAGGCCGAGGACGAGTTGCTCGGAAAGGCGGTAAACGATGTTGGTCGGGTAGCCTAGAACCGGGGCTAAAGATCTGTCGAACTGTGCCGATTATTAGTATTGTGGCCAGGTAGGTTGAGGTAGTCCTCCGGGAGGGTGAAGACATAATGGGTATCTCCAGCAGCAGCAGCGCAAGTCAGTCCACTATCGTCCGGGATTCCCTCAGGTCTCAAGAGCTGGACCAGGTGCAGCGGAGAGCGC
>JAJYNT010000277.1 GCA_021786215.1 Chloroflexota bacterium
TTATCTTTGCCCTCCTGGCTCACCTGGCCATCCATCTTCAGTTTTCCTCCGCGCTCCGCCGTCTCGATCACCACGCTGTTACCTGAGACTCGGTAGGGCCACGGCTTTTCCTTGGTCTCCTTTCCCTTATCGTTTATCGTGGCCATCACCACCGTGCCTGCCTGGGGGGAGGTAGGGGTGAACTCCATGGTGATCTTGATCGGCTTACCCTTGCTCTGCTTGAGCTGGGACTCGCACTCCTCCTTCTTGATGACGGTGGGTGGCTTCTTATCGTCGAGCGGATCTGGGATCGAAATGTCCCCGAACACCTTCGCGTCGGTGAGGGTCCAGCTCCCGGTCCAGAGACCGGCGATGTCCACTGGGTTCAGATCGATGATTGCGCAGGCCCCGCTGTCCAAACGGGTCAGCTTGACGGTCGGTCCCTTCTTCTCATCCAGGAGGGTGAGCCCCCAGGTCAGATCGCCCGGCGCGCTGAGCTGCTTGGTGGAGTTGCCGCTCAGCATCCCCTCGCCCATAACCTCGATCTTCACGTCGGCGGGCTTCTCACCCACGGCGCCGAGGGACGCCTTGATGGTGTACTCCTTGGGGTTCTTGGCGCCGGCCGAGGCGTCGATGGTCCCCAGCTTGTCGAGCAACTCCTTGGTCAAGGGGGCGAGCCCCTTCGCCTTGCGCACGTCGTTGATCACTCGAAGAACGGCGTCGTCAACACGAAGGACCCGTCCCCCGAGGTTCGCCGCGACCGGCACCGGCTTGTTGTCCACGGTGACGCTCGCGCTACCGGTCTCCACCAGGATCTTCTTGATGTCCTGGGCGGTGAGATTGGGGTTGATCGATTGCAGGACGGCCACCGTCGCCGTCACCTGGGGGGTGGAGAAGCTCGTTCCAGAGCCGTTGACCGGCTTCCCGTCCGCGCCATATCCCATGAACACGTTTGTCCCATCGGCGGCGATGGTCACCTCCCCGTCACCCTGCGCGAAATTGCTGAATGAGGCGGTGCGGCCATCCTCGCCCAGGGCACCCACGGTGATCACGTTGGGCAGTTTGAGTCCGCCGATGTCGTAGTTCTTCCCGTCGAGACCCCCCGACTCGTTGCCCGCGGCTGCCACGAACACCACTTTGGGGTACTTCTTATACATGGTCTCCAGGAACTTCCTGTAGATGCCGGCCTTCCAGTTGTTGTCCGGGCTCGGCTCCTTGGGCCCCTGGGACCAGTTGATCACGGTGGCCCCTGCCTCGATCTGCTGGACCATCTGGGCGAAGCTCTTGACCAGATATCCCGTGCCGTCGCTGAACGAGACCTTCGTAGGGTCCTTCGGGTCCGCCTTTGTTTCCGTGACCTCAGGCGGGCCGGCGCGGCGGTTGGACATGGTGACGGTGAGCTTGCTGCCCAGCGGGCCGGCGATACCGGTGGCGCCCCCGTTGTCCGGGTCGGCCGCGATGATGTGGGTGACCTCGGTACCGTGGTTCAGCCCGCCGTCAATCAGCTTTCCACTCTTGTTCTTGGCCGGTTGGTCGATAACATCCTCCTTCCCCAGCCCAGAGATCTTCGCCTTGCCCTTGATCTCCTCTGAGCCGCTGTAGAGGCCGCTATCCAGGATCCCCACGTGCACGTCGTTCAGGGGGATGCCGCTGGCCCGAATGTATTTCCAGGCCTGCTCGAGCCCGATCATGTCGTAGGCCAGGCCGTTCTTCCCCTGCTGGTACACGGGGTCGCGGATGAGGCTGCAGGCGGTGCCTTTGATCTCCTTGGAGAAGAACTGTGTGTTCGGGAAGGCCGTGTCTACCTCGGCCATCTTCCCCGCCTTGTCCATGGCGGCTTTCAGATCGGCCTCTGTAGCTCCCTTGGTCTGGATCGCGTAGAGCTGAATGAACTCCACCTCGGCGACGATGGAGCCGTCCAGGGCCGTGGCCACCTTTTCGGCGTCCTTTCGGGTCATCCCGTCCTTCAGTAGGATGCCCACCTGGTTGGCCGGAACATCTCCCCACCTGTCGGTTTTCACCAGCTTGGTGGGGTCGGGGTCCTGCGCCTCGGCTTTGCCCAGCGTTGGCTTCGCCGAGGTGGGGCTAGCGGCCGATTGTTGGCTTCCGGACGACACAGTGGCCGGAGTGCAGTTGGGGCAGGGAGTGGCCGGCTGCGTCTGACCGCTGGAGGTGATGGGGTTGGGTTGCGGGGACCCGCAGCCGAGCGGGAGCAGGACGAAGGCAAGGATGATGGCGAGTAACGCCACTGCCCTGCCGGTCGCCAGCTTCGCCTTCACGGCTGCTGATTTCCTCTGTTCAGATCTCTCTGCAAGACCACGGTGGTGTGGTATGCGCGACATCGCGATCTCCTCTCGCTATGGAGTCAGCTTTCAGATTGTCGGTTCGAAATCAATCGTCATCGTAGGAACTCGGCGAATCGTCGTAGGTGCTCGGCAGGCAAGAAGTGAGCGCCTTGCGGATCTTCTTGATCACCTGTTGCCAACCGTGAGGGTCCCAGGATTGAACTTCCACCAGGTTTGACTGGACGCGAGCAACCTCGCCGATGCTACCGGCGACCAGACTCGAGTTCGCCGTGTAGATGTAAGAGGATCGGAACAGCTTTCCCAGGCCGTGGGCAGCCGGATTCTCCGTCTTGGTCAGGTAGCCTGTGGCGGCTAGATGGTCCCTGACTCGGTTCACAATCTCCTCCCAGGGATCACCTTTCTCACCCCCAACCAGGCTGACCACAACACGTTCCACGCTGTTCGACTTCTGGTCGTTTCGCAGTGTGGCGAACAGTGCGCCCTCCAAACCTCCCCGGGGATAGGGTCCCACGGAGATCGGCTGGAAAAGCTGTAGGTCGGACCTGAAGATGAACCCGGTGCCGGCCGGGTGCCGGTTCCATCCGCCGGGGTCCCGCAGCTCCCACAGAATCGAACCTGAGGCGAGAGGCTATTCCCGCACTGGACGCAGAAACGTTGTGGTTCCATGAGATGCTCCTACTGGCTCTGGGCTGGCCCAACTACTCACTGGTGGACCGTCGCCTCCGTTGCCGGCAGTGTTCCGTCGAACTTGACCGACCTGTTGGACATGGTGGCTGATTTCACCGACAGCCCTGGTATCTTCGTGATCTTGTCGTTCAGGAAGGAGGTGATGGCTCCTTTGTTGTCGGAGATTAGATTCGCGGGGACCGACAAACGTCCCACCTCGAGCTGCTGGATGTCCTGGCTCACACGGTTGTTCGTTACCGACCCCGTGCCCTTGATGTAGAAGGGCGGGGCGCCGTTGGGTACCAGTTCCAGCTTGTCCATCACTGCCTTCACAACCTCGGATGACACTCCTGTGGCGGCCGCGTACCCCTGGAGCCTGTCGACCCTCAGGATCCCCGAGGCCTCGAGGGTGCCGTCGTCGCTGATCTTGATCTGGACATTCTGGAAGGGGTTGTACTTCCACTTGCTGCTTCCGGCGAGCGCCGTCAGCTCTTCGTCGGTGAAGCTGTTGTTGACCGGGATCTGCCCGCTGTAGCTTATGCTGCCCAGGGGCGTGGAGCTAGGCGGCAGCTCGACCAGCTTGACCCCGGTCTTGCTGTTGGCGCTCTGGAGGTCGGCGGCGGTCGCCTTGATGCCCAGATCCCTGGGCTTGTCGGATCCAAACAGGCTGGCAACACCAGGGACAAAGCCCAGGTAACCGAGGGCCAGAACGGCGGTGGCTACGACCACGGCGGGGAGAATGAGGATTCGAAGAAGCATGCGGTTCCTCCAGTTGCTGAACTCGAGTCTGGCGGAAGTCTCGATGAGCGTCGTTTCGTGTTTGCCGCCGAGAAGGCTATCAGCCGAAGGTAAACGGATGCATTGAGGCAGGTAAACGAAAGGTAAACGTTGGGGCGGTTGACTTATGAAGGGCGAACGAGGCGGTAGCCGAGCCCGCGCTCCGTTTGAATGAGGCGAGGACCGTTCTTGGGCTCGATCTTGGCGCGGAGGCGGCTGACGAACACCTTCAACTGGTCGGTGGTGGCTCCGTAGTCCTCACCCCATACCCGGTCCAACAGCGTCTGGTGTGGCATCAGCCGGCCGGCGTTTCGCGCCAGGTGGTAGAGCAGCTTGTACTCGACCGGAGTCAGCCTCACCGGCTCACCGCCCACTGTGACCTGTCGGCTCTGGTAATTGATGGCGAGGTCGCCGGCCACGAAATCCGGCGCGGAGGTCACGGGCGGCGGAAGATGGGCTCGACGGAGAACGGCTTTGATTCGTGCGAGCAGCGCCAGGTGGCTGAACGGCTTCACCACGTAGTCGTCGGCGCCCAGCTCCAATCCCCGTACCTGGTCCACCTCCTGTCCGCGGGCGGTGAGCATGATGATGGGGACGTCGGACAGCTGCCGAATCTCCTTTAGAAGCTCGAAGCCGCTCTTGCCAGGCATCGACACGTCCAGCACCACCACGTCGGGCTCCTGCTCGAAGAAGGCCTCCAGGGCGGCATCGCCGTCGGAGGCGGGGATCACCGTGGCCTCCTGCCACTGCAGCTGAAAGCCCACCATCAAGGAGTCCAGGATCTGCGGGTCGTCGTCGGCTACGAGAATCTTCACGCGATGCGTCCTTCCGAAAGAGCCTGCCCTTCAACTTCGGCCAGATTGATGGGGTCCTCGTCGATCGACGGTGGCGCACTCCGAGCTGGAGTCTCGAGCCCCTGCGTGGTGGGGATGGCCAGCCAGAAGGTGGAACCCGAGCCCGGCCTGCTTTCCACCCACAGGCGGCCGCCATGCAGTTCGGCCATGGCGCGAGCGATGGGGAGCCCCAGGCCGGTGCCACCCCAGCCGTTCACGCCAGACTCCAGGCGGTAGAAGCGATCGAATATCCGCTGCTGCTCCGCCTCCGGGATCCCCGGACCATCGTCGGTCACCGCGAAGATCGCCTCGTCCGACCTCAGTCGCAGGGTGAGGCGGATGACTCCGCCCCTTTGGCCGTATCGCTGTGCGTTGCCGAGCAGGTTGTTGAGCGCCCGCTCCAACCGTCCTTCGTCCACCTGTGCCTGGATGGGATCGGGCGGGAGATCGATCTCCACCCGTTGTTCGCGGCTCGCCGCCAGCGGCTGGATGGCGGCGACTGCCCGCATCGCCAGGTCGTTCAGGCGGCAGCTGTGAAGCCTCAGCTCGATTCGGCCCGACTGGAGACGCGCCATCTCCAGCAGATCCTCCACCATCGCGGCCATCCTGTCCGAGGCGACGTCGACGTTGACAAGCATGCGATGGAGCGGTTCCGGCATCCCGGGCGGCTCGTTGGCGAGGACAATCCCCACAGAAGACTTTATGGCGGTGAGGGGAGTCTTCAGGTCGTGGGACACACCGGCCAGGAACTCGTCCTTCTGGCGGTCCAGCTCTCGACGCTCCTCCTCTTTGCGTTTCCGGGCGGTGATGTCGTGGCACACCAGAACCGCCAATTCAACTCGCCCAGCCTCGTCCAGGAGTGGTGTCCCCGACAGACTGAGGTGCAGCACCACATCTCGCGGATCTCGAACTGTCAGCTCAAGGTCTCGGACTTGCACGCCGTCGAGCACCCTTTGCGCCAATGACAGAGTGGAGGATCCATCCTGTTCGATGCCAGACAGTAGACGGCCGGCCATCTGGTCGAAAGTCCCGCCCGCGTCCTTGACCTTCGAGATCCCCAGCAGAGCGAGGCCGGAGCGGGAGGCGTCGATCAGCTGTCCGTCGCGGCCTACCACGAAGATGGGGTCGGCGATGCTCTCGAAGACGGTCTTCACCACTGCCCAGGGACCCAGCGAGATGCCCATGATGGGATGACGCACCATCGCCCACACGAAGCCGAGTGGGAGCAGGCTGATCCCCGTGATCGCTATCTCCGCGGGCAGAAGGTAGCGCCGGAACAGCAGGTAGGGGATGAGGCTGGCCAGCAGGTAGAGCACCGCCGCGAGCCCGCTAGCCAGCAGCACCGGCCACATACGTCGTTGCTCGCGAACTGCTCCGGTGGCGAAGGGCCATGCCATCGCGGCCAGGCTGACGACCAATCCGAAGGCCATGTAGCTGTAACCGATCGGCTTGACCAGGGCGTAAAGATCCGGTCTGGCCAATACGGTGAAGCAGTAGAGGGCCAGAATGGGTACGGGTATCCAGATGAGGAAGGGATGCAGTCGCCTCCACCGTGGCACGGGGGTGTTCAGGAAGAACAGGGCGAAGGCGGCCATACCGATCTTGGAGCCGAACCACTCGGTTGCGAGCGCCCAGGGGTAGCCGTTGCCGATGGCCGGAAAGGCGACGAAGGTGATGGCGCAGGCAGCGGACATGAGGGCGAACCGGTTGGCAGCCGGACGATCCGAGGCGGCGCGGTAGACGATCAGGCCGGCAAGCAGGAACTCCAACCCAAGGATGAAGAGCATCTGGTCGGCAACGGCCGGCCAGCGCCGCTGCAGCAGGATCGTCTGGCCTGCCCGGTCTCCCTCCGCAAACTGGATTACTCCCCATGCGGATGAATCGTGCGGTGGGGGGAGCAGGCGGATTACGTCGCCGGAATGCAGGCCGGCCTCGTACGCGTAACCCCCCGGCATGACCCAGGTCAGCCGCTGGGAGCCATCCTGCATGGGGACGGTGCCAGCGCCCAGCACCGGGGGCTGGTACAGGGTAGATAGGGAAAGCCAGGACAGCGCGAATATGGCGGCTGTGAAGAGCGCCGCCGGCAAGAGAGGTCTCGATCTGGAGAGCCTGTGGACCATCGCGATTTGCCCATCGAGAAATGGATGGGGACCGGAGACCAGCAACTTATCCTCATAGTTGCTGATGATGTGCAGAATAGCACAATTGGACGATTATGGTAAGCAGTTTGTTGGAGTGACGGCTCATCGCGACGCCGTCGATCACCAGGCGGTGGCAAGCGGTGCTATCCTCTTAGAGGTGGGTTCGCGTTTCGAGTCCTCCGGTCTACCGCGTATTGGCGGAGGGGGCCTCGGCACCGAGCAGCCCGGATATGGTCCCCATGGGGACGTACAGCTTCAGGTCGTGGCTTTCGAGCGGAATGAAGCCGACGTGCTCGTAGAAGGCCCGCGCAGTGGCATCCTTGGCGTCCACGACGACCGCGACGGCACCGAGCTGGCTACTCAGGACCAGACAGCGGTGCAGGGCGTCGAAAAGGAGCCGCCTGCCCAGCTTCCTGCCCTGGAACCGGCGATCCAGCGCCGGCCTCCCGATGAGGATAGCCGGATACTCCTGGTACCTCGGGAGCCTGCGGGTCATCGTCGTGGGGAGGTTGGCAGGTTGGATGGAGCAGGAGCTGAGGGTGTAGTAGCCAACGATGGTACCTGAGTCGTTCTCCACCAGGACGTAGGGGGCGGCCAGTTTGCGCTTCTGATCCTGGCCGGCGCGTTCGTGGAAATAGCTGTCCAGGGTAGGGACGCCGCACGAGAAAGCCGAGCGGTCGTGCTGGCCGAGCGGCTCGGAGCGAAATCCTGCCGGCACTACCAGCGGACCTCTACATTCTCACGATGCCATCGAGCCTCCTCGCGCATCTTCTGGTCGAAGGCGGGCGGATTCGCGAGGGCCGCGAAGAAAGCTTCCGTTTCCCGCGCCGTGAGTTCGAGAAGCTGCTGATCCCGAATGGTCTTCTCCGCCATGGCTAGAGCGCTGTCGATCAGGAAATCGGTGACGCTCCTGCCGGCGATCTGTGCCGCCCGCTGGATGGCGGCCTTCTGCTTTCGAGTGGCGCGTGCTACAAGGCGCTCGCTCTTCAGTTCCTCTTCTTCATTTGCCCTGTCTCTGGCGGATGCGGCGCGAGCCATGGAGCGTTCCCCTTCCGGTCTTGTCTCGTGAAGCTAGTGAGCGGGCATCGGCTAGATGGCCACCCCCAGTTACTGTATGTCATTTTGGCACACATCGTCAAGCCCCGTGCCTTCGGTTCGCTGTGGCCGGGCCCGCACGCCGGGTGTACAATAAAGCTGCCGGTGCAAAGGATTCCCTTTCCAAACCCTCGTGAGCGCGGTCCGTTGTGCACGCGTAGGGGATACCCGGGGCCAATGTTGGCACCGATCAAGGAGGTACCCACGGGGTGAAGAGGAAGGTTCAGCTGTTCGTCACCTGCATGATCGACACGCTTGAGCCCGAGGTCGGGGAGAGCGTGGTGCAGGTGCTGGAGAGG
>JAJYNT010000130.1 GCA_021786215.1 Chloroflexota bacterium
CAGCAGGTCGCCGGCCGCCACTTCCTGCCGCCCGCTGTGGGCGGCCAAAATCTTCTCCGCAACCGTTTGAGGCATGTTACCTCCCCTCAATGTAGGGGCCGGCGTCCCTGCCGGCCCGCCCCCCCCCGAGATGCCAGGGCGGCCACGGAAGGCCGCCCCTACTAGCCCTGTTGCCACAACCCACTTCCCACGGGGGCAGAAGCTCCAAAAGCTGCCCGAGAGGACTTCTGCCGCGGGCGCTCGACCGGTTTCTCATCCGCCTCGGTCTGGCCGGCAACATCCGCGGCCACCGCCGGCCGGTTGGACATCACCTTGTTCAGCGCCGTCACGTAGGCCTTCACAGAGGCCACAACAATGTCGGTATCGGCCCCATGGCCCACGAAACTCTTGCCATCGTCCTGGATCCGGAGCGACACCTCGCCAAGAGCATCGATACCGCCGGTTACACCGTGAACCGTGTACTCCATTAGTCTAACAGGCACCCGGGAGATCATGTCGATGGCCTTGTAAGCAGCATCCACGGGGCCCGTCCCCATGGCAACCGCTCGTTCGACGGTGCCATCCGGCTTCATCAGCTCAGCGGTAGCGGTTGGAACCAATCCGGTGCCGCACGAGACCTGAATTAGCTGCACCTTGAAGTATTCGGGGGCGGGACGGATCTCGTCCGCGACAATCGCCTCCAGATCTCTATCGGAGACCTCCTTCTTCTTGTCGGCGATCTCCTTGAAGCGGGCGAAGGCTTTGTTTAACTCATCGGCGGAGAGTTTGTAGCCCAACTCCTCCAGCCGCACCCGCAAAGCGTGGCGGCCCGAGTGCTTGCCCATCACCAGGGCGCTTCTGGCCAAACCGATGGCCCGGGCATCCATGATCTCGTAGGTGGACCGATCCTTAAGAACCCCATCCTGATGGATACCGGACTCGTGGGCAAAGGCGTTGCCGCCGACGATCGCCTTGTTGGGCTGGACCGGAATGCCCGTGTAGCTGCTCACCATGCGGCTGGTCTTGTAGATCTGCGAGGTATTGATGCGGGTTGCGATGTTGTAGAGATCCTTTCGGGTGTGGAGGGCCATGACCACCTCTTCCAGTGAGGCGTTGCCCGCCCTCTCCCCGATACCGTTGATCGTGCACTCCACCTGCCGGGCACCGGCCACCACCGCCGCCAGGCTGTTGGCCGTGGCCAGCCCCAGGTCGTTGTGGCAGTGGACCGAGATGATCGCCTGATGAATGTTGGGAACGTTCTCCCGGATACCCCGGATCAACCCCGCCAGCTCGCCCGGCAGGGCATAGCCCACCGTGTCCGGAATGTTGACGGTGGTGGCGCCGGCCGCGATGGCCACCTCCAGCGCCTTGTAGACGAACTCTGGATCGGTGCGGCTGGCGTCCATCGGGGAAAACTCGACGTCCATGCAGTAGCCCTTGGCCCTCCTGACCATGACGTCGATGGTCTCCAGCGCCTCCTCTCGGCTCTTCTTGAACTGATGCACCAGGTGGATATCTGAGGTGGACATGAAGGTGTGGATTCGGGGGTTCTCTGCCTCCCGGATGGCCTCCCACGCCCGATCGACGTCCTCGGGCACCGCCCGAGCGAGGCCACAAACCACGACCCCTTTAAGATCCCGAGCGATCCTTCGGACGGCCTCGAAGTCGTCCGGCGAGGCGATGGGGAAACCGGCTTCGATGATGTCCACACCCAACCAGACAAGCTGCCTGGCGATTTCAAGCTTCTCATCCGAGGTCAGGGAAGCTCCAGGCGATTGCTCCCCATCTCGCAAGGTCGTGTCGAAGATGTATACGTGATCCTCCATGTCACTGCCTCCCAGGTTGCGCGGCGGCGCCGCGCGCCGCCGTACAACCCAACTACTACTACTTTTTGTTGAGCCACGGCATCATGGAGCGCAGCTCCTTGCCCACCACCTCGATGGGATGCTTGGCCTCCCTGTTCCTCATGGCCAGGAAGTTGGCCCGCCCGCCGGCGTTGTTCTCCTGGATCCACATGCTGGCCCAGGTGCCATTCTGGATGTCCTTCAGCACCTGTCGCATGGTATCTCGTGCGTGCTGGTCGATAATCTTCGGACCGGTGGTGTAGTCGCCCATCTCTGCCGTATCGCTGACCGAGTAGCGCATCAGGCTGAAGCCACCCCGGTAGATCAGGTCCACGATCAGCTTCATCTCGTGCAGACACTCGAAGTAGGCCGACTCCGGCGCGTATCCGGCCTCCACCAGGGTGTCGAAGCCCGCCTTGATCAGCTCGGTAATGCCGCCGCACAGCACCGCCTGCTCGCCGAAGAGGTCGGTCTCCGTCTCCTCGCGGAAGGTGGTCTCCAGCACGCCTGCCTTGGTGGACCCAATACCCTTTGCATAGGCCAGGGCGTTTCGGTAGGCGTTGCCGCTGGGATCCTGATGGACGGCGATCAGGGCCGGCACCCCCGCACCCTGGGTGTAGACCTCTCGCACGAGGTGGCCAGGGGCTTTCGGGGCAATCATGCTGACGTCCACGAAGTCCGGCGGGATGATCTGGTTGAAGTGAATGTTGAAACCGTGGGCAAACATCAGGGTGTTGCCCGGCTTGAGGTGGGAACGGATCGACTCATCGTACAGCTTCTTCTGGGTCTGGTCGGGCACAACCATCATGATGGTATCGGCGATCTCGGCAGCCTGATCCACCGTCATCACCTTCAGGCCTGCCGCCTCAGCCTTGGCCCACGAGGGGCTACCCTCGTACAACCCCACTACCACGTTGCAGCCGCTCTCCTTCAGGTTCAGCGCATGCGCGTGGCCCTGGCTGCCGTAGCCCATCACGGCGATGGCCTTGCCGGTTAGAAGCCCCAAGTCTGCATCGGAGTCGTAGTAGATTCTTGGCATTCCCTGCTTTCTCCTCCCTGAGTAGAAATCTGTGAATGAATGAATTTGTTTGGGGACACCCCAAACCCCGCCAGGCGCTGCGCCCTGGACCCGCTGTTAACCCGGCCCTTCAGGGCCGAGATCGACACACCCTCTGGACTTCCCCGCTAGTTCGTGGAGATACCGTTGCCGTTGGGAACGGGGGCGCCGCTGGTCTCCCGGGTGGCACCGGCCCCGCGCACCATGGACACCTTGCCCGTACGGACCATCTCCTTGATCCCATAGCCCCGCAGCATCCCCACCAGCCCGTCGATCTTATCCTCCTGCCCTGTGGCTTCCACAATCAGGGCGTTGGGGCTCACGTCGATCACCTTGGCTCGGAAGACGTCGACGATCTGCATGATCTCCGAGCGAGTGGCGGGCTTGGCCGCAACCTTGATCAGCGCCAGTTCCCGATCCACCGTGGGGTCCGCCGTCACATCGCTAACCTTGCGGATGTTGATCAGCTTGTAGAGTTGCTTGGTGACCTGCTCCACCACCGGGTCGGAGCCGTCCACCACCAGGGTCATCCGGGAAATCTCCTGGATCTCGGTGTGGCCGACACTGATACTCTCGATGTTGAAATTGCGCCGCCGAAACAGGCTGACCACCCGAGTCAAGACACCCGGTCGGTCCTCCATCAATGCCACCAAGGTGTGCTTCATCCCACCATCACCTCCCCCAACGAGCGTCCGGGCTTCACCATGGGATAAACGTTCTCCGCGGTCTCCACCTGGAAATCTATCAACACCGGCCCCTTGATCTCCCTGGCCCGCTCGATGGCCGGACGCACCTCGTCCGGCCTGGTGGCACGGAGGCCGGGGATACCATAAGCCTCCACCAGCTTCACCCAGTCAGGTCCGGTGAGCGGGGTAGCCACGAAATTCTTCTCGAAGAACAGATCCTGAAGCTGGCGGACCATCCCCAGGCAGAAGTTGTTGATCAAGGCGATCTTGATGTTCACCCCTTCCTGGATCGCGGTGGCCAGCTCCTGTATGTTCATCTGCAGGCTGCCGTCCCCGACGATCACCCACACCTCTTTTTCGGGCCGTGCCAGCTTGACCCCGATAGCGGCAGGCAGTGAGAAGCCCATGGTGCCCATCCCACCGGAGGTGATGAAGCTCCTGGGCTCATCGTACCAGTACAGCTGGGCCGCCCACATCTGATGCTGCCCCACGTCGGAGACGATTATGGCCTTCCCCTGGGTCACGTCGTAGATAGTCTTGATCGGGAGTTGAGGTAGCAGCTTGTCGGAATCCCTCACCTCCGTGGCCGGGTGCTTGATCCTCCACATGGAGATCTGATCGACCCAATCTTGATGGCTCGAGGGCTCCACCTCCTGGTTGAGCCGCTCCAGCACCAGCTTGACGTCGCCCACGATGGGGACGGTAACCCTCACGTTCTTTCCGATCTCCGCCGGGTCGATGTCGATGTGGATCACCTTGGCATTGGGGGCAAACTCCTCCACCTTGCCGGTCACCCGGTCGTCGAACCTCATCCCAATTGCCACCATCAGATCGCAGTCGTGAACGGCGTAGTTGGCGTAGGCCATCCCGTGGAGCCCCAGGAGACCGAAGGACAGAGGGTGCGACTCAGGAAAGCCGCCAATCCCCAGCAGAGTAGTGATCACAGGGATGCCGGTGGCCTCCGCCAACTTCACCAACTCTTTCTCGGCTCGGGAGATTATCACCCCCTGACCGGCGATGATTACCGGCTTCCGGGCTTCCTTGATGAGCGCCGCCGCTTTCTTGATCTGGGCCATGTTGCCGTGCTTCGTGGGATTGTAACCCGGCAACTGCACGCTCTTGGGATAGACGAACTCTGTTTCGGCCAAAAGTACGTCCTTGGGCACGTCCACCAGCACGGGACCCGGCCGGCCGGTTCGAGCCAGATAGAAGGCCTCTTTCATAACGGCAGGCAGATCCTCCACCTGCTCCACCAGGTAGTTGTGCTTCGTTATCGGGAGGGTGATCCCGGTTATGTCGCACTCCTGGAAGACATCCTTCCCGATCAGGGAGGTGGGGACATTGGCCGTGATCGCCACCATGGGCGTGGAGTCCAGGTAGGCCGCGGCTATCCCTGGAACCAGGTTGATGGCGCCGGGGCCGGAGGTGGCACAGCAGACCCCGACATCCTCGGAAGCTCGACCATAGCCGTCGGCCATGTGGCCGGCCCCCTGCTCGTGGCGTACAAGTACGTGATGGATGGGGAACTCGGGTAGTACGTCATAAAAGGGTGTGATGGCCCCTCCTGGCATACCGAAAATTACCTTCACCCCTTCTTCGACGAGACTCTGGGCGATGATCCTTGCTCCGTTGAGCTTCATGGCTGACAGATACCCCCTTCCATTCCAATCCGATCCAACACGCCGGCCTAGGAGATACAAAAAACCCGCCCCAAAAGGGACGGGATCAGGCCCGTGGTACCACCCTAGTTGATGCGATCCTGCTGGCTCAGGCCAGGGTGGGTAACAAAAAATCCCGTCCCCACAGGGACGAGACTTCGAGGGGTCTCGCGGTACCACCCTAGTTGATGCTAGCCGGGAAGGCGCATCCGCTTTACGGAGTATAACAGCTCCGTGCCCTGACTCAGGACTACTGGCGCGCGGTCCACGTTGCGCCGCACCGTTCGCCCTGGCTGCTCCGGGGCGAGTTCGAGATACGCTTCGGCACTGGGCTTCCACCTACCCCCAGCTCTCTGGGCTTCCGCGCGCCTCTACTACTCCCCATCAACGCTTCGTATATTCATCTGTGGAGTTTTAGTAGTATACCATGGGGCGATTCGCCTTGTCAACGATTTTTCCGCGATCGATGGACACCCTTCGCGCGGGACTGCCCCCCAGCCAGGGAGGGTGGGGATCAAATTCAGAAGCCCTATCAAATACCGGTATGTACATCTTGACAGCCATAATTATGGGTGCTAATCTCAACATGTAGGATGATGTTCCGTCGGGTGGGAAGATGGACCTCGCTGCAGCCACTCACCGACCTCCCGTTTCCGTCCGATCGGTGGCGCGCACCCTGGATCTGTTGATAGCGCTGGAGAAGGCCGATCAGCCCATGGGGTTGAGCGAGTTGGCCCGCGTTGTCGACATCCCCAAGACCACGGCTCAGCGCCTCCTTTCGGTGCTGGAGACCCGAGGCTTCGTTCAGAGGGAGCGAGGCCTCTACCAATTGGGTGCCGGGATCGTCCCCCTGACCGGCGCCTTCCTGGCACGGAACAGCCTATCCAGGGCAGCGCTCCCGGTCCTAGAGGAGATGACCCTGATTTCCGGCGAGACAGTGTCCCTCCAGGTGAGGCAGGACTTCGATCGGGTGATCATCCAGAGGGTGCACAGCCCCCATCCCCTGGGCTACACCCTCAACATCGGCGAGCGGCTGCCCCTCCATTTGGGTGCGTCGGGACAAATCCTTATGGCGGCAATGCCCGAGGATGAGCTCCTGCGATTTCTTGAGCGGATCCCGGAGATCCGGCTGGCCGGCGGCGAGATCCGGACCAGGGAAGAGCTGCTGCAGAGGCTGCAGGAGGCTCGGCTCCAGGGTCTTGCCGTCAGTCTGGGCGAGAGGGAGTTGGGCGTTGTCTCGTTGGCCGCTCCCGTCAGGGGCCCCGGGCGCAGCACCATTGCTGCCGTCTCTATCACTGGACCCACCAGCCGGATGAACCAGGAAAAGGTGGAGTTCCTATCCATCGAGATACGACGGGCCGCGCAGGAGATAGCGAAGAGCTACCGCTGCATGTAAGGGAAAAAGCACAGGGCTGGTCTCGAAGCAGAGAACCAGGCGACAGGAGGTACTGTTGATAGAAGGAGAGGCTTCAAGGAGCGGCAACTCGCCCCAGGGTCCGCTGACTGGCGTAAGGGTGATCGACCTGGCGACGATGTTCGCGGGTCCCTTCGCCGCCAGCCTGCTGGCCGACTTCGGCGCCGACGTCATCAAGGTCGAGTTGCCCAAGGTCGGCGACGCCAACCGCGGCATGGGTCCCGTCGTCAAGGGCGTCCCCGGCCCCTGGACCATTCTTGCCAGGAACAAGCGCTCCCTCAGCCTGGACATCCGAAAGGAGGGGGGACGTGAGATCCTGAAGAGGCTGGTGGCCACGTCGGACATCGTGGTAGAGAACTTCAGGCCGGGGACACTGGAGAAGTGGGGTCTGGGGTACGACGTGCTCAAGCAGGTCAACCCCAAGATCATCCTGGTGCGCATCTCGGGCTACGGTCAGGACGGCCCCTCCGCCCAGAAGGCCGGGTTCGGCACACCGGCGGCGGCCTTCAGTGGTTTGACCTATCTGCAGGGTTACCCCGATCGGCCCCCGGTGAGTCCGCCCCTAGCCCTCGTGGATTACATGACCGGCACCTTCGGCGCCCTGGCCGCGGTCATGGCACTCTACCACCTGAAGGCCCACGACGCACCCTCCGGTCAGGTGGCGGACATCGCCCTCTTCGAATCGGCCTTTCGGATGCTGGAACCGGTGGTGGCCGAGTACGGCCTCACGGGCAAGATCAAGGAGCGGGGAGGCCACGTCGGCCAGGGCGCCGCGCCCAGTGGGACCTTCCGGTGCAAGGATGGCAAGTGGGTGGTGATGGTTACCAGCACCCAGCGCACCTTCGTTCGACTGGCAGAGGTGATGGGACGCATGGACATGCTGCAGGACCCCCGCTTCGACACCAATCCACATCGCTCTGAACACCCTCAAGAGGTGTATGACATCGTCCAGGAATGGTTCTCCCACTACACGGCCCAGGAGGCGTTCAGGACCCTGGACGAGAACGGCATACCCTGCTGCCCCATCTACAGCATCGCCGACATCTTCAAGGATCCTCAATATCGAGCACGCAAAGATCTGATCGAAGTAGCTCACCCGATCCTGGGTACCGTAACGATGCCCGGCATCGTCCCAAAGTTCTCCGACACGCCCGGTGCCGTCCTGTTCCCCGGCCCATGCACCATCGGCGAGCACAATCAGGAGATCCTGGTTCAGGAACTGGGCTTCACCCTGGAGGACATGGCGGCCCTCGCGGCCGAGGACGTGATCTAAGTGGTCCGTCCATCAAGTGGGACGCACTTTCGCGAGCCATGCCCGAGGCTTGAGCCTCGGGCTGGGAGGC
>JAJYNT010000105.1 GCA_021786215.1 Chloroflexota bacterium
CCTTCGCTGACGCTGTTCAGAAACTTCAAGTTTCTGTGCTTCGCACAGGGTTCCCGGAACCCTGAGGTACTCAGGGTGACAGCTAAGAGGCCCTGAACGGGGTGCCTGGTGCCCTTGAAGCGTTTCGCCCAGTTGTGCTAGATTGCACTCTGCCCGCAGATAGCCCCGTGTGGATTCGTTCCACCCCCGGCGGAGACAGCTCTACGGATTTGGGAGGAGATAATGCCGCCAGAACCCTATGCCTATTTCAACGGTGATTTCGTCCCTCTGAGTGAGGCGAAGATCAGCATCATGGCCCATGCCTTCAACTATGGCACAGGCTGCTTCGAGGGTATCCGGGGCAACTGGAACGCAGTAGAGAAGCAACTTTACATCTTCCGTTTGAAGGAGCACTACGAGCGACTGGAGCGGAGCTGCAAGATCCTGAAGATCCAGCTTCCCCACGACGTCGACAAGCTGTGCAGCGTAACGAAGGAGTTGGTGAAGCGGAACGGATACCAGGAGGACATGTACATCCGTCCGCTGGCCTACAAGGGCGCGTCGGTCGTCGGGGTGAAGCTGCATGGGGTCGAGGATGCCTTTTCGGTCTTCACCGTGCCCTTCGGCAACTACCTGGACTCCAGCAACGGGATTCGTTGCGGCGTGGTCGGTTGGCGCCGCGCGGACGACACCGCCATCCCGGCTCGCGCCAAGGTGACCGGTCTGTACATCAACAGCGCTCTGGCAAAAACCGAGGCCGTGGAGAACGGCTACGACGAAGCGATCATGCTCACAAACTCCGGCACGGTCGCGGAGGGCTCCGGAGAGAACCTGTTCACCGTGATCGACGGCGCGCTGGTGACCCCATCCCCCTCGGAAAGCATCCTGATAGGGATCACGCGAGCCACGATAATTCAGCTGGCCAGGGAAGAGCTGGGGATCCAGACCATCGAGCGTCCGATAGGCAAGAGCGAGCTGTACACCTGCCAGGAGGTGTTCCTGTCCGGCACGGCCGCCCACATCACCCCGGTTCTGGAAGTCGACCGGCGCAAGGTGGGGGATGGAAAGATCGGATCGGTGACGAAGAAGCTGATGAATCTGTACACCGACGTTATCACCGGACGAAACAAGAAGTACATCGAGTGGTGCACGCCGGTCTATTAGGGTTCCGCCATACAGATCGTGATAGGTGTCATCCTGAGTATCCCAGGGTTCCGGGAACCCTGTGCGAAGCACAGAAACTTGAAGTTTCTGAACAGCGTCAGCGAAGGATCTCTCCAGCCACGAGGAGATGCTTCGCTCCGCTCAGCATGACAGTACTCATCACCTTCACTGTGATCAAGTGCCCGGCGGAAACAGGTACAAACGCACGGATGATGAGAAGGGGGCTGTCCGAGCTCGGACAGCCCCCTTCTCATCATCCACCAGTGCGACGACCCAACCGGCGGGCCTACCTCACCTCGACGATCTCGTTCCGGCCATCCACCAGAACCACGCGGGGATTCCAGCCCTGCGGCACCGGGTCCTCCACCTGGACGTAGGCCATTATGATGACGATGTCCCCAACCTTCATCAGGTGAGCGGCGGCCCCGTTCATCTGAACGGTACCGCTCCCCGCCTCTCCCGGTATGGCGTAGGTCTCGAGCCTGGCCCCGTTGTCTACGTCCACCACCTGGACCCGCTCGTAGGGCAGAATGTTGGCAGCTTTCAACAGTCGGCTGTCGACGGTGATCGACCCGACGTAGTGCAGATCCGCGCCGGTGACCGTGGCCCGGTGGATCTTACCATTCAGCAATGTGCGGAGCATCATGGCCGCTGCCTCCTACCAAACCGCCCGATGGGGATTGACATCAATTAATGATACCGGTTCAGGATCGCACAGGGCAACCAACGGCGCCGGATGGGTTATACTTGCTCCGCCCCTGCGGGCGATAAGGCCGGTACTGGAGGCATCCATGATCACTGCTCAGCAGATCATCGACGCACTGAGGCTACAACCCCACCCAAAGGAGGGAGGCTACTTCGTCGAAAGCTACCGTAGCCTGGAGAGCATCCCGAGGGGGACTCTGCCCGATCGCTACACCGGAGATCGCTCCTTCGGCACCGCCATCTACTATCTACTGACGCCCGACAGCTTCTCGGCCATGCACCGCCTCCCCACCGACGAGATCTTCCATTTCTACCTCGGCGATCCGGTCGAGATGCTGCAGCTCTGGCCGGACGGCACAGCGAGAGCCATCATCCTCGGGTCGGACATCCTGGATGGGATGCGGCCACAGCTGGTGGTGCCGGCCGGGGTGTGGCAGGGAGCGAGGCTCCGAGGGGGCGGCCGGTTTGCCTTGCTGGGGACGACCATGGCCCCAGGGTTCGACTACGCCGATTACGAGACCGGCGAACGAGATACGTTGCTCCGCCTGTACTCGAACTTCGAGGAAATCATCCGCGCCCTCACCAGGGAGTAGACAACCGCCAACAGCCGCCGCTTTGCGGATAGGCCTGTCGAAATGGCGCGCCCCGGTACCTGCGGCGTGCTCGCTCCCGCAGCTCCCGGCACGACCGCGTAGGCTGGCACGTCGCCCATTCGCACCATCTCACAATCTGTCTTGTCCACTGCTGAGACCGGGATGAGCGGGAAGCAACTGGGCAACAAGATCACGGCATGTCCACGGCTGTACTCATGGGCGAGGAGCGAGCGGGCCGGCCGTTGACAACCTATAGAGGGCAGCCTACCATGGCGACGCTTCCGGGCAGTAAAGGTTATCAATGACCTAGGCAACGAACTACCGGCGGTGAAGAGCACCGACAAGGCGGTAAAGGAGCAGCGGATGTTCACCTCACTGACAGTCGAACGTTACCGTCCCTTCAAGAAGCTGACCGTGGAGCCGCTTGCCCGGGTCAACCTGATCGCCGGCTCCAACGACGTGGGGAAGACTGCGCTGCTGGAGGCGGTGTTCCTGCTGGTAGCGGAGGGAAACCTGTCTCTGCTGCCCACCATCAACAGCTTTCGGGGACCGGGCACGTTGCAGGGTGACCCGGACGCCGTCAGCGACTGGCTCTGGGCACCCATGTTCCACCAATTCTCTTTCGAAAAGCCCATCAAGATCAATGCGAGGCAGAAGAGCGGCAAGGCACGCGGCGTGGAGTTCAAGTTGGTACCCCGTCCCTCCACTCCGGTCACCCTGATGGAGGAACCGGTGCGGGAAGCGGGTTCCTCGCGCTACGGCTTTTCTTCCAAGGCGCTGCGGATGGAGTTCTCTGACTCTACAGACAGGAAGCAAAGGTCCGACATGCTGGTAGATATCCAGGGGATCCACGTTGACCCTCCTCCCGGCACACCCTCCACTCCTAGCTACTTCCTCGCCTCCAGCGGTCGAATCCCACAGCAGGAGGTCGCCAAGGATTTCGGGGACCTGGAGGTGCTGGGCCGCCCCTACGACGTGGAGGAGATGCCAGGTCTCCGCGAGCCGCACGGCCAGCGTGCGGGCCGCCCCTACGACGTGGAGGAGATACTGAGGATCCTGGAGCCGAGGCTGAGGCGGGTTGCCACCATCGCCGGACCAGGTGGGCCGATCCTTTATGGCGACGTGGGGCTGAGCAGGATGCTTCCCTTGGCCCTGCTGGGGGACGGAATGACGAGGCTTGCCTCCATCGTGCTGAAGATCGCGGCCAACGCCCACGGCGTAGTCCTGGTGGACGAGATCGAGAACGGACTGTACCACGCCGTCATGGAGCCAGTGTGGACCGCCATCGGCCAAGCGGCCAGACTGTTCGACGTACAGATCTTCGCCACCACCCACAGCTGGGAGTGCCTACAGGCGGCGCACAACGCCTTCTCCAGCGGTCCAATCTACGATCTCCGGCTGCACCGACTGGAGCGCGTTCGGGAGGAGATCCGCGCCGTCAGCTACGACCAGGAGACCCTCGGCGTCGCCCTCAAGGCAGAACTGGAGGTACGCTGATGCCGAAACCGAGAGAGATCACCGCGGCGAAGCAGTTGCTGGTGGAGGGCCGCGACGCGGCGGTGTTCTTCACGGCGCTGATGCGCCACATGGAATTGGCAGGGATACACAGATCCAGGACTTCGGCGGCATCGACGAACTGGGACCTTTCTTGAAGGCCTTCAGCATCGCTCCCGGCTTCGCTGCCACGGTCGAGTCCATCGGCATCGTACGGGACGCCGAGAGCAACCCCAGGGGCGCATTCCAGAGCGCATGCAGCGCTCTGCGAAACGCCCAATTGCCGGTGCCGCCAAAGCCGCGGGCCGCTGCGGCGGGTAGCCCCCAGGTCAACGTGTTGATCCTGCCCGACCCCGCCACGCCCGGTATGCTTGAGACCCTCTGCCTGCAGGCCGTGGCCCAGGACCCGGTCATGCCCTGCGTCGAAGAGTTCTTCCGGTGCGCGGACCAGAGGGGCGTCTCGTCGCCGGGGAATCCATGGAAGGCCCGAGCACACGCCTTCCTGTCCTCGCGCCCCAAACCCGACCTGCTGATAGGGCGGCAGCGGAGGCAGGCTGCTGGCCGTGGGACAACCCTGCCTTCGATCCACTGAAGCAATTCCTGCTGGCGCTGTGAGGTCAGCCGGTGAGTCTCCCCCACTAGGTGCTGGAGCCAATCATCAACAGCCTCTCCGGAGCCAATCCAGCACTACGACATCCGATGGCGCACTCGGCCCAGCTTGTGCCTACCGGCGCGGTGCTGCGCCATGCCACCACGCTCCCGCGGCACGACCCGGTCTCACCGACTTTGGCACGGTCGGGCCCTAGTCGACGAGGATCATCGAGTAGCTGGCCGGCAAGCCATCCGTGGGTCGCTCCGTGACGACGCTCAGCCCCCAGCCGGCATTCCTCAGGGTCTGGAACCAGTCCACCCCCATGCTCTCGGTTGAGGGCCGTATGTTCTGGGGCTTGGGGCACCTGCCGGTCTGGCGGACACACTCGGTCTCGCAGTAGCCGCAGGCTCCGGCTCCCAGGGCAAAGGCCCGATGGAATTGGGAGAGGAACAGCTCCCTCTCCACCTTCAGCACCAGCCCAGACCATTCCGGGCGATAGTACTCGTAGCGTCTCAGCTTCAGAAGGAGCACTCTGCTGTATTCCTGGAGCAGTCGCGCCATGGTATCTGGCCCGGGGGTGTGGGGTGGACAGTCCAGTCGAAGGCCATAGTTGGGACAGCCGTACTGGCATTTCAAACGGACCCAGGTGGCCAGGGCCACTTGAGAACTCGGGATGACCTTCGTATCCAGCGCGCCCCAGGCGGAGCACTTCTCAAGGATTGGTTTCAGATCCTCATGCACAGGTCACTCTCCATCAGGGTATTTCGATCGACAACACCGGGATATCTATCTCCACTGGATCGGTCCAACCGAAAGGTGCGCGTCGCGGGAACTTGGGAGGGATCATTCTACCCGATTTACGCCGTGGACCGTTACTGATTTGGTGCAGCCCTTCCAGCCACGATGGTGGGGTTGCGTGCCTTGAGGCGGGATGGGTGGTATCCTGATCGCAGACCGATTCTCATCGGCTTCCGCGGCATCCGTTCCGACCGGGCACGGTGACGGTGCCCATGCGCGCGAGGAGACAAGAAATGGCAACCTGTCCCGACTGCGGGGGCGAAGTACCGGGCACGACGACCTGCACCCGGCAGCACTTCCAGATAGGAAAGAAGAGGGTCCCGCGGATCCGCTACGGCGACGAGCGGCGCCCGCCGGTGGAGTACTCCTACGAACCCTACTGCGATGACTGTGGGGTGGAGGTCGGAGGCTACCACCATCGGGGATGCGCCATCGAGCAGTGCCCTATCTGCGGCGACTACGCCGCCGTCTGCCACTGCTGGAGCCACTCGCGGTGAGGGGGAACCGCCGGCTGGCCGTCTTCTGGGCAAGAAGGCAGACTCGCGGGCCTGCCTCTATCTCCACAGGGAGACGGCTGCGGCTATCCACGCGCCCATGATGAGCGCGATGTCGGCGATCCTGTGCCGTAGTTCGATCTGGTAGATCTTATCGAGAACGGCCATCGTGGCCGCGGCTTCCCATATCAGGAGCAGCGTATGCAGGGGAGCAAGGATGGCCACCTTCCAACGGCCTCTCGCGACGAGTATCAGATCGAAGAAGAGGGCGACTACTGAGGGAAAGAAAAAGGTGACACCCAGAACGTTCAGCACCTTCGTCGCCGAGACGGCTTTCCCCGCAAGTCGAAGGTAGACGGCCAGGCTGCCGGCGATGGCAGCCATCAGCGCGAAGCCGAAGAGCACCGAGAAGCGCCTCTGCAGCGCGGCGTAGCTGTCCAGGCTCAGTCCGAAAGGCGGGGCCACAAAGGGCTTCCAGTTGCCGTGATAATCGCGGAGCAGGGAGAAAACGGCGGACCAGTAGAGCCAGCGGACCGCGATGAGGGTCCAGCCGTGTCTGTCGATCAGCAGCCGCCCTCGAGGATTGAGGTAGAAGAGATCCGGCCGCAGCACGGCCTGGAACAGCGCCGCCAGCATCGTTCCCCTCTTTTCACTAGTCGCGGTCGTCTAACTTCAACTAGGTGGCTGCAGGGACCGTGCCGTCCCTCCACTCCAAACTCAACTGGTAACGTCTTCAACCGGGGCGATCAGCTCCAGGCAGTCCACGGACAGGGAAGCAGGGCGGTGAACGATTCGCCCTGCTTCCATCTGCTGAACCAATAGAATTCGGCTACTTGAACTCGATCACGAGGGTGTGGGTCTCGTTGGTGTCGTGCCTTTCATCTGAGCGTCCAGTCCCCAGGATCAAGATGGACCCGGCCGGGGGTCAGCCGCGGAAGTGCAGCAGCTGAGCCGCCTGGGCCATCAGGTTTGTGGGGTTGAACTGGTAGGCCTGCAGCGTCAGGAAAACGATCCCCAGCACGGCCAGGGAAGTCAAGGCCACGGTAACCGGACGCTGGCTCGGATGCCTCGCCAGGCCCCGGTCCAGGAACGGCAGGAAGAGCAGGAAGGCCAGGGCCGCACCCGGCAGGACGACGACCCCCACCCACTCCAGACTGCCGGGGAAGTACTTCAGCATGTCGAAGAGGAACATGAAGTACCATTCCGGCCTGGGCACATATGCCGTGTTGGTGGGATCGGCCCGCGCCTCTAAAGGCGCCCCAACGAAGACCGCCAGCGCCACCAGAATCAGGAAAACCGCCAGGGAGACGACCACGTCCTTGGCCACCGTGTAAGGGAAGAAGCTCTCCCCCTGATGCTTGAGCTCCTCGTAGCGGGACAGATACCGCTGCTTCTCATCATCCTTCATGGGGACCACCTCCATTCAAGCTGGCTGCTCTCATCTATGCCGCCCTCCGACCATCATCCGGGGTGACGGATTGCTTTCGGCTTTCAATCTTCTCCGGCGGTGCGGAGATGCCCAGCCTGACCACCAGGTAGAGGTGTGCCGCGACGAACATCAGGGCGATCATGGGCAGCACCAGGACGTGCAGGGCGTAGAATCGGGTGAGCGTCACCGCTCCCAGTTCGGTGCCGCCCCTCAGCAGTATCAGTATCCACCCGCCGATCACCGGCACGGTACCGGCCATGTTGGTCCCCACCGTGGTCGCCCAGTAGGCCTTCTCGTCCCACGGCAGAAGGTAGCCTGTGAAGCCAAAAGCCATGACGATGACGAAGAGCACCACCCCCACGAACCAGGTCACCTCCCGGGGATACTTGTAGGCCCCCATGATGATGATCCGCAGCATGTGGAGCACCACCAGCACCACCATCGCGGAGGCGCCCCAATGATGCAGGCCCCTGATGAAGTTCCCCATTGCCGCCTGGTTGTTAATGTAGGAGACGCTGTCGTAGGCGTGGTCCGGACTGGGTGAGTAGTACAACGCCATCAGAATGCCGGTCACAGCCTGAAGCAAAAAAACGAAAAGGGTCGCGCTGCCGAAGGTGTACCACCAGCCGACACCCTTCGGGATCTTGCGCGACAGCAACGGTCCGAGGGTCTGTGTGAGTCCCGCCCGCTCATCCAGCCAGGAGTACAGCT
>JAJYNT010000306.1 GCA_021786215.1 Chloroflexota bacterium
AAGCCGGTGACGTAGTCTACCGGGGGCTGCCCATCGGGCGTGTATCGGGGGGTGTGGAACAGCTGCCCGTCCAGCAGCAGGAATCCTCGGGCGGTTCGCTCTGCCTGGAGCGCCACCAGCTTCACCGGATCGGTCTGGCCCAGGTAGGGCTGAGCCTGATGGAAAATGGATACCGAGTCAACCCGTGTGTTGGAGTAGTCCCAATTGGCGAGCAATTGGATCCCCTGTGGGAGAAACAGCAGGACGGCCACGACCACCATCAAGAGGTATCCGGAAAGGATAGCCCGCCAACGATCCCCGTTGAGTAGGAGACCGAACGGAAGAAACAGGATCAGCGCCACCACCATAGCCCTGCCGGAGTAGTAGCCGTACAGGGTAAGAGCCAGGCTAACTCCCGCCAGAATGTAGAGGTACAGTCTCTGACGATCGATCGCCTCCCGCAGCAACCAGGCTGTCCAGAGGCCGAAGAGAACCACGTGAATATTGGACCAGGCAGTCCGAGAGAAATTCAGATACCAGAGGCTGGTGGAAAGCAGCAGTGTGGCCAGCAACGCCGGCAACGGACTGACAGCCCTTCGGGCCAAGAGATAGAAGGGGACCAGTGCGAGGGTGCTGGTCGCCACCGCGGCCATCCTCATCCCGACGACCGAGAACCCAAACAATCGCACGAACCCCGCCATGATGTAGACGTTCAAAGCGGGCAGTTGGGTCCAATCGAAGCCAATCAACCCCGGTCCGGTGCCGGCCAGGATGTGATAGACGTCCACCATATTGTCGGCCTCGTCCGGCATGACATTGGTGGGAATCCGATCCAGCAATGCCAGGCGGGCCAACAATGCGACGATCAGCACCAGAAGGAGCGGGAGCAGTTCGCCCGCCTCGAGCCCCCGGGATGGCACCTCTCGCTTCTGGGGCGAAAGCCAGCTGCTGGCGATCTTCAAGCTTAGCCCTCTCCACCTTCACGGGCCTGTTGGCCCGCTCGCGCCTCCCCCTCTCAAAGGGATGAGGACAAACCGTTCCGCCTCTTTCTCTCCAGGGCAACCAACAGCACCGACACATCAGCGGGGGTCACCCCGCTGATCCGCGACGCCATTCCAACCGTCGCCGGCTGGAAGCTGGCCAGCTTCTCTCGTGCCTCTCGCCGCAAGCCAGCCACCTCACCATAGTCCATTCCGTCGGGTATGGCCAGATGCTCCAGCCTGGACGATCGCTCGACCTGTGCCTCTTGCTTTCTGATATAGGCCTCGTACTTGACGCGGACCTCCACCTGCTCCACCACATCCTCCTGCAATCCATCGGCCATGCCAAGGGCACGAGAGAGAAGGCTGTAGTCCATTTCAGGGCGACATAGGAGGGCACTCGCCGACATGGTCTTAGAGATACTCTCCACCCCGAACCGCTCCAACCGCTCATTAAACTCTAGCGATGGTATAAGCCAGGTCCGGTTCAGTCGCTCCGTTTCGCGATTCACCCTATCGTACTTCTCCATTGTGCGACGGTAGCGCTCCTCGTCCACCAGACCCAGTCGGTGGCCGATGGGAGTCAGCCGTTCGTCAGCGTTGTCCTGACGAAGCAGCAGCCGATGCTCGGCGCGAGAGCTCAGTAATCGATAGGGCTCAAGGATCTCACGCGTAACCAGATCATCCACCATGACACCAATATATGCTTGCGACCGATCTAGCAGCAGAGGAGCTTCTCCTACCACTGCCAGCGCCGCGTTTATCCCCGCCAGAATACCTTGGCCGGCGGCCTCTTCGTAGCCGGAGGTCCCGTTGATCTGCCCCGCGAAGAACAGCCCGGCAACCCGTTTGGTCTCCAACCAGGCCGTGATCTGGCTGGGAGGAACGTAGTCGTACTCAATAGCATAGCCTACCCGCATGATCTCCGCTCGGGCCAGAGCGGGGATAGCCCTCAACATCTCAACCTGCACGTCTTCAGGCAGGCTGGTGTTGGCCCCCTGTACATACACCTCTCCGGTCTCCCAACCCTCAGGCTCCAGAAACAGTTGGTGCCGCTCCTTATGAGCGAACCGAACGATTTTGTCCTCTATCGATGGACAATAGCGTGGTCCGATGCCCTCTATGAGACCGTTGAACAGCGGTGCCCGATCGAGGTTCGCCCGAATGATCTGATGAGTCTCATGAGTGGTGTAGACCAGGTAGCAGGGCAGCTGAGGTCTCCACGGGCTCGCCTCCCCTCGAGGATAGGCCGGATGTGGCTCAGGGAAGGACTGCCGATCCGCCGCCTGTGATGGCCAGTAGCTGAAGTGAAGAGGGATCTGGCTCCCTGGCACCAACTCCGTCCGGGAGAAGTCTATGGAGCGCACGTCTATCCGTGGGGGGGTGCCCGTCTTCAGTCGGCCGAGCTGAAAACCCAACTCCCGCAGGCCGCGGGGCAGTTCTGTTGCGGCCGCCTCTCCCGACCGTCCAGCGGTTTGGGCCACGTTCCCAACGATGACTCGACCTGCCAACGAGGTGCCGGTGGTGAGGACAACCGTCCTCGCGAGGTATCGTCGACCCAGGTCCGTAACCACCCCACGGACGCGATGGCGCTGGCTGCTCAGCCGCGGCCCATCCGTCATACCATCGACTGATTCCACGAGGAGCCCTGTCACCATGCCCTGCTTCAACCGCAGTCCCGGTTGCTGCTCCAGGGCGCGTTTCATCCTCAGACGATAAGCAGCCTTGTCGGCTTGGGCACGGAGAGCCTGAACAGCCGGGCCCTTGCCCGTATTCAGAGTGCGAATGTGGATGAAGGTATCGTCGATCGCCCTGGCCATCTCGCCGCCGAGGGCGTCGATCTCCCGCACAAGGTTGCCCTTGGCAGGGCCACCGATCGAGGGATTGCAGGGCATCAAACCGATGGTATCGAGATTCATGGTGAGGATCAGGGTACGCCGGCCCATCCGCGCGGCCGCCAACGCGGCCTCGCAGCCGGCATGTCCCGCCCCCACTACAATCACGTCGTAACGGTCTTCCATGCTATTGAGTGTACCAAGTTGGGAGGAAGAGCGGCAAACATACGGCATGGAGAGACCAGGCAGGGCGCGAGATGCGGACCCAGTGCGAGTGCGCGATCCTCGCTAGCTCGGTTGCGCCACCCGCTCGGTTCTCGCACCCTGCAGAAGCAGGATCGCCATCGCGATGACGAGCAGGGGCATAGACAGCCACCGAATTCGAACGAATACCCAGGCCACCGACGCCAGAATATAGCCGGCAAGCAATACCAAGCGCAGGGCGGAATCCATTCCCCGTCCCTTTACAATGGTGGGCAGCAGGTAACTGAGCGGGGCGAAAAGCAACACCAGCCCGTGGAAATGGCTGTGGGGGCTGGCAACCAGCGTAGCGATCACCGCCACCAGCATCTGTCGCGAGAAGCGTTCGGAAAGGGGATCCCATTCCCCGCGCCACGCCAGCAGAGAGAGCAGTACTGTCAGGCCTCCCAACGCAAGGACCAGCAGCGAGCCCGCTACGTCGGGCATATGTGGGTCAAGATTCACCAGAAAGGCTCTCCAGTTCACCATCGCCTGCGGGTTGACCGACCAGTCCCCGAATGAGCCCAACTCCTTTAGAAGCGCCATGTACCTCACCGCACCGGTGAAGCCCACCATGGCTACGGAGAGGATCAGCACCACAAGCCCGGCAGCCACCATTCCTGCAAACTCCCTCCATCGGCCCTTCACGAGAAAAACGAGCAGGAAGACCACGCCATACTGCGGTTTCGTCCACAGTGCACCCAATAGGAGGCCTGCCACAAGTGGCCGATCGGACCTCAGTGCCCAGATGGCGAGACTGAGCGCCAGCAGGAACAGCGCATAGACCTGGCCTTCGTACAGGGTGCTAGTGACCGCCCCAAAGGCCAGCATCAGAACGGCCCATGCGCGAGCAAAGGGTTGCCCGCGCAGAGACAGGGCGATGGCCAACGCAAAGGCACCGTAGTTGAGGACCCACCAGATGAGATAGGCCTGGGGTACCGTGAACAGAGTCAATGGCAGGTAGGGAAGCGCCATAGGGGGCAGGCTGATGTAGGGAAGATACTCACGACCAAGAGGGACCTTCTCCGTTGCCGCATAGGAGGGCCGGAGATTCGATCTGAAGAGCTGCTGAGCGTCCAGATCGAACATCTCCGCGCCGTGACCATCCCTCACCAGGTATCCCCCGGTCCAAAAGGAGATGAAGTCCACTCTGTAGGGGAGCTGCGGCCAACTCGTGAGGGCCACGTAGCCGATCAGAATAATGCCCGCAACCCAGCCTGCGGTCGCGAGCAGCGCCAACCGACGGATGGTTCGATCTGGAGGACTAGCAGACAAGGGATTCATTACCACATCATCCTCCCCAGCAGCATCGCGCCGGGCAAGCAGATGGCCACTGAGATCAAGCTCAACACGGCAACGGACCGCGTGGACACGAGAGAGGCACCCAAGGCCGTCGCCACCAGCAGCGGCACTGTTATGTCCAGAGTGTAGCGGGGGCCATACTCCACCCAGCCGGTCCCCATCAGGAACAACGCCGGCAGCAAACCGACGACACACGAAACAGCTAGAGCCCAGCCATGCCGTCCCCACCAGCGATAGATCCCGGGAATGGCCAGCAGGAACAGTGGGCTCATCAGGAAAAGGCTTCCGCCCATCCAGAAATCGACGTCAGGTTGCGGGCCAAATATGGCCAGAGGAGGAAAACCCACGAAGGTATAGAACAGGTTGACAGGCAGGTAGTGAAGACTGAAGGCACCATATCTGTGGAAGTCGGCTTCAAATCGCCCGGCCATCTGGTGGTAGGCCAGCCCGAAGTCGAGAACGTTGCCAAATCTGAGGTAGTTATAGCCCAACTGCAAGCCGACCGCCATCGCCACGGGGGCGAGTCCTTTGAGAGCAATCTTGACCAGGGCCAACCGATCAGAACGGTTGCGCGTTGTCCACAGATGCCAGGCAACCCACCCAGCGGCTAGAATAGCGCTGTTCCGGCTAAGGAAAGCACAACCGACCAATGCGCCCGTCACTAGAGGCGCCCATCGCTGCGGCAACCGCAGAGCAGCCAGATATGCCGAACAGATCAGAGCGAAGGCAACCACCAGTCCCGTGTTCCACACACGCCCGTATGGGGCTAAAGTCACGTGGACCGTGCCAAAGGCGAAGAAGGCCGTCAGCCAAGCCCGCTTCTCCAGAGGCAAGTTAACCACCTTCTGCACGTCCAACTCTCTCAGTAGTCGAGAAACCAATGCCACATTTAGAGCCGCCACCAGCAGGGTGATCAGGGTGTCGCTGATGCCTGTACCGAAAGCGCGCACAAACGGCATGAACAGAAGAGCAGGAAAAGGCGGCCAGTACAAGAAGTAGTGGCCCTGATATAGGCTCAAGTCGTGGGTGCTAGGGGGAATGACTGCCAACGCCGACTGGCCACGCAAGAAGGCGCCGGCAAGATAGACATAGTAAGCATTCTTGGTCTGACCGAGACCGTACGGACCGAATAGAAGAGCGACAAGGGCATAGCCGAAAGCGGAAACTGCACCCGCTCTTCCGGCCGAGCCCCAAACTGCCAGCGCGAAGCGCGGTAGATCCAAATGGATTGCTCTGGATGTTCTTCGTTCCGATGCGGTCAGAGAAGTATCAAGGATAGAAGTCACCGACCATCTACCTCCCAGGCACGGCCCTGAACCTGCTTAGGCGCAACCGCGTCAACACGGATTCTTTCGCGTCGCCACCCTCCATCCTCAACTCGCGAACCCCACGGGGGTATCCCCAACATTGAGCGATCAGGACTAGCATCGCTGCCATGAGGAATGGCATCATCAGCCACCGCTGGTGTTCCATGGGCCACAGGACGTAGCACAGCAGATCTCCGACCACCAGGAAAGGTTGCCAGAAGCGCGTCAACCGAGCGCCTGGCATCGGCCTCGACACGGCCAGCCCAAGAGGAGCCAGCAGCAACACCAATCCGTGGAAGTGGCTGTGAGGGATAGCCAGCAGAGTGGCCACGACCGTTGCCAGCATCTGGCGAGGGAAACGAGAAGAAGACGGATCCCAATCACCTCTCCAGGCGAGCAACGAGACCAACGCAGTCACGAGTCCCAGTACCACCATCAGGACGGAGCCTGTGGCTTCTGGGACACTAGGCCACAGGTTGATCAAGAGCCCCCGCCAGTTGATCATGATTTCAGGTAGGATGAACGAGGAGACGGGAGGACGGAACTCCCCTATCCGGCGCAAGACCTCTGCATATATGATCACACCCTCAGGCCTCACTATGACAAGAGACAAAGCGGCGAAAACTAGCCCAGTAACGGCCATCCCGCCTAGTTCACGCCACCGACCTTTGATCAGGAAGATCAAGGGGAAAAGCACGGCATACTGAGGCTTCAGCCAGAGGAAACCCAGCAGCACTCCTCCCAGGAATGGTTTTCCCCGACTTAAGAGCAGCAGACTTAAGCTGAGGGCCAGCAGGAACAAGGCATCCACCTGGCCCCATATCAAGTTATCCGCTATAGGGCCAATGGTAATCATCAAAATGGCTACGGATCGAGCGTCACGGAGGCCCCTGAGCGGAAGAGCGATCGCAGCAATGAAAGCACCGAGGCTAACTGCCGACCACAATAGGTAACCCAGTGGGATCGGCAACCAGGTCAGTGGCACGAAGATCAATGCCAGCGGCGGCGGGGTATGGTATGGATCCAACCAGTTGACGAGTTTAGTCGGATCGATGGTAGTAGTCATGCTGAGTACCTTCCATTCGAGGGCGTGCTGGGTACCCATGTCATATAGAGCCGGACCAACGCCATCTCGAATCAAGGATGCTCCGGTCCAGAAAGATAGAAAGTCGGTGGCCAGCGGAGTGTCCGGCCAGAACGACCTCACATCGTAGAGGGCCAATGCCATCAGGATAGTCCACGCCGTGACGGCCGCGACGACAAACATCCGACCTTTTCGCATCACTCTGGTGCTTCCTACCGTGTACCTCTCCCGAGGAGAACAACGAACTCAATCCTAACGCTGTGTCAGTAAGCGCAATCCAGACCCCTCACCCAATGGCTCATCTCCAGCCTCTTTTCGAAGCTGCAGCACCAGCGCCCAGATGGCCAGTAGCGAGTAGGGGACAAAGAGCCAACCGAGATATCGGACCGGCCAGATCAAGAGGGCCAGCAGGTACCCAGAAACCAACATGGGCACTGAATACCTCGACAGCTCCGATTCAGGCGCCGGTCTAGAGATAGCCATGGCCACGGGAGCCAGCAGCAGCACGGCGCCGTGAAAGTGGCTGTGTGGACTGGCTATAAGCGTAGCCAACACGAGCACAACCATTTGTCTAGGGAATCTATCTGAGGACGGGTCCCAACTGCCTCGCCAGGCAAGAAGCGAAAACAGGATCGTGACTGCGGCCAGTGCGATCATGAGGATCGTCCCCAGGCTATCCGGGATCGATGGCCATAAGTTCAGCAGCAAGGCTCGCCAATTGATCATCGCATAGGGCTTGACCAGGGAGTCGGGGGGCGGGTTGAACTCTCCTATCCGGTGTAGCAGTTCAACATAGCTGATGATACCTCCCAGGCCGACCATAGCTAGGGAGATGAGACACACGGCCAACCCCATTGCAGCCATGCCGATGATTTCCCGCCACCGTCCTTTGACTAGAAAGACGAGGGCAAAGACCACTGCGTATTGCGGCTTCAGCCATAGAAACCCCAGGAAGAGCCCACCCAAGACGGGTCGACGGGATACCAGTGCCCAGAGTCCCAGGCTGACGGCCAGCAGCAGGACACCCGCGATCTGACTCCACAGCAGACAATCAGCGACTGCGGCGAAGCTAAGCAGGACTATTGAGGTGGTTCGAGCCCGGGGTTGTCCTCGCAACTGCAGGGCAACCGCCATCACAATGGCAAGGAGACCGAGGGCCGACCATAGAAGATATGCCCAAAAGAAAGGCAAGA
>JAJYNT010000177.1 GCA_021786215.1 Chloroflexota bacterium
CGGACGTGACCGGGTCGATCAAGCTACCTGAGGGGGTAGAGATGGTGATGCCCGGTGACAACGTGCGGATGGAGATCGAGTTGATCCAGCCGATAGCGTTGGAAGAGGGGTTGCGGTTTGCAATCCGAGAGGGTGGTCGCACGGTGGGAGCCGGTGTGGTCACCAAGATTATCGAGTAGGTAGCCGAAGGACCGAGAGGAAGAAATGCCAAAGCAGCGGATCCGCATTCGCCTGAAGGCGTTCGATCACAGGATCTTGGATCAGTCGGCCGCGCAGATTGTGGATACTGCCGAGCGGACGGGGGCGGCAGTGGCTGGGCCGGTGCCACTGCCCACCAGGGTAGAGAAGTACACCGTTATCCGCTCGCCCTTTATCGACAAGGATTCTCGAGAGCAGTTCGAGATCCGGACCCACAAGCGGCTGATTGATGTGCTGGAGCCGACCTCCAAGACGATCGATGCGTTGACCAGGCTGAACCTGCCGGCCGGGGTAGATATCGAGATAAAGTTGTAATCATAGGGTCGCGGGACTGAGGACTGAGGACTGGGGACTGAGGGCCCCTCGGCCTTCAGTCCACGGTCCTCAGTCCTGGGTGTTGGGAGTTGGGCATGATCGAGGGAATCATGGGCCGGAAGGTCGGGATGACCAGGGTTTTCGAGGAAGGGCGTGGGATGATTGCGGTGACGGTCATCCAAGCCGGCCCATGCTACGTGACCCAGGTCAAGTCGTCTGGTACGGACGGGTACGAAGCGGTGCAGGTTGGTTTCGAAGAGAGCCGCAGATTGAATAAGGGTGAGCGAGGGCACCTGGCCAAGAACGGGCTGCCCATGCTGGAGCATCTGGTCGAGTTTCGGACTGACGGAGCGCCGGATGCGAAAGTGGGCGACAGGATCGACGTGGGCGTTTTCAGTCCTGGCGATTTGGTGACCGTGACTGGCCAGAGTAAGGGTCGGGGCTTTACCGGCGTAGTCAAGCGCCACGGTTTCCGGGGCGGCCCGAAGACCCACGGTCAATCGGATCGCCATCGGGCACCCGGCTCCATCGGGTCTTCCACGACCCCAGGCCGTGTGTTGAAGGGGACCCGAATGGCCGGCCACTCCGGGGACGCGCAGGTCACCGTGAAGAATCTTCGGGTGGTGCGTTGCGACACCGAGAGGAACCTGGTGATCGTTGAGGGAGCGGTCCCGGGTGCAGCCAAGGGGTTGCTGGTGCTCCGTCGTAGCGGCAGACGGGAGGGATAAGATCAAATGACGCAGGTTAACATTCTGAGCATGACCGGCGAAGTGGTCGGCCAGATGGAATTGGACAACCACGTCTTCGGGATCGATCCGAACCCGGCCGTCGTCCATCAAGCGGTGGTGTGCCAGCTGGCCAACGCTAGACGCGGAACCGCGGACAGTCAGACGCGGGGCGAGGTGAGCGCCTCGGGCTCGAAGCTGTGGCGGCAGAAGGGGACAGGGCGGGCTCGCCAGGGGAGTCGGCGTGCACCTCATTGGAAGGGTGGCGGAGTGGCATTTGGGCCCCATCCGCGAAGCTATGCTCAGGCCCTGCCACGCAAGATGCGAAGGTTGGCTCTCAGGTCGGCGCTGTCTGCTATGGTGTCCGAGGAGCAGTTGTTGGTGTTGGATCGGTTCGAGGTGACCGAGGCGAAGACGAAGGAGATGGTTGCGCTGCTCAGAGGGCTTGGTGTAGAGGGGAAGGCAATGCTCGTCTTGCCGGTCATGGACGAGCAGGTGAAGAAGGCGGGTCACAATATCCCTGAGCTGCTCACCGTGGTGCCAAGCACGATGAACCTGTTGGATCTGTTGAGCCGCGACCGGGTGGTCATGACCGTGGATGCGGTTGAGGCGATAACGGCGTGGTTAGGGGGGCACTGAGCTATGGAGATTTGGCAGGTTATCGAACGACCGCTGATCACCGAGAAGAACACCAACCAGGTGGCTGAAGGGAAATACACCTTCCAGGTTGCTCGGAACGCTAACAAGGTACAGATCCGTGAGGCCGTGGAGAAGATCTTCAAGGTCGAAGTTACTGACGTGAACGTGATCAACGTACGCGGCAAGGAGCGGGGCATAGGGCGCCGAAAGGGTACGTCGCCGAATTGGAAGAAGGCGATCGTGACCCTCAAGCCTGACCAGCGTATCGAGGAGCTGTACGAGGGAGTCTAGGGAGGTTCGGCAGGTGCCAATTAAAGCTTTCAAGCCGACGTCGGCCGGCCGGCGAGGGATGACCGGTCTGACTTTCGAGGAGATAACCAAGGACAAGCCGGAGAAGTCGCTTACTTCGCCTCTGAAGAGTAACGCGGGGCGTAACGCGAACGGGCGTGTTACCGTGCGCCACCGAGGTGGCGGCAGCAAGCGGAAGTACCGCATCATCGATCTGAAGCGCGAGAGGATGGGAGTGCCGGCGGTCGTGGAGGCGATCGAGTACGACCCGAATCGCTCAGCGAGGATCGCGCTGGTGCGCTACGAAGACGGTGAGAAGCGCTACGTCCTGGCTACCAACGGGCTGAAGGTTGGGCAGCGGATTATGTCGGGGCCGGATGCCGAATTGGCCCGCGGGAACACGTTGCCACTCAGTTCCATTCCTGTGGGCACCCAGATCCACGGCATAGAGCTGTACCCGGGGAGGGGCGCCCAGTTGGTGCGGAGTGCGGGAGTTGCGGCTCAGTTGATGGCAAAAGAGGGCGAGCGTGCACAGGTTCGGTTGCCTTCCGGGGAGGTGAGGGTAGTAAGCACTCGCTGCATGGCTACCGTCGGGCAGGTTGGCAACGCGGATCACGGTCTGGTGAAGGTTGGGAAGGCCGGTCGGACACGGCACATGGGTTTCCGGCCCACTGTTCGCGGTTCGGCCATGACGCCGAGGGACCATCCTCACGGTGGTGGCGAGGGTAAGGCCCCCATCGGCGGGCAGCCCCAGACCCCCTGGGGGAAGCCTGCCATGGGCTTCAAGACGCGGCGCCGCAAACTGGGTAAAGAGTTGATTATCAAGCCGAGGAAGTCGGGTCGATGACCTCTGGTGGGAGGTAGGGATGTCCCGTTCTTTGAAGAAGGGGCCGTACGTGGACGGCCGGTTGCTGCGGAAAATTGAGGTGCTCAACGCAACCGGAGAGCGCCGGGTCATTCGGACTTGGTCGAGGGATTCGACCATCTTCCCGCAAATGGTGGGGCATACCATCGCGGTGCATGACGGCCGCAGGCATGTGCCGATATACATTAGCGAGAATATGGTAGGGCACAAGCTGGGCGAGTTCGCACCGACGCGCCACTTCCGGGGTCATGTGGGCCGGGGCGAGAAGTCTACCTCGGTGCGATAGGAGAAGACGATGGAAGTTCGGGCAATTGCCAGGCACATCCAGATGTCTCCGAGGAAGGTGCGCCTGGTCGGTAACGCCATAAAGGGGAAGAGTGTGCGTGAGGCTATGGCGGCCCTGCTGCTGATCCCCAACAAGGCAGGGGATCCGATAGCGAAGGCGGTCAAGTCGGCTGCCGCGAATGCAGAGAACAACTACAATCTTTCTACCGATGATCTGTACGTGGTGCAGGTAGTTGCTGACCCCGATCGGAGCCTGAAGAGGTTCCGAGCGAGGGCGAGGGGCCGTGCGGCACCCATCATCAAGCGCTCCAGCCACATTACAGTGGTGGTCAAGGAGAGGGAGGCATAGCTAAGTGGGTCAGAAAGTCCATCCGGTTGGCTTTCGTCTAGGAGTAATCAAGGATTGGCAGTCGAAGTGGTACGCCGACAAGGGGTACACGAATCTTTTGCATGAAGATCTTCGCGTGCGTCGCATGCTCATGAAGCGATTGGCGGACGCGGGCGTGCCGCGGGTGGAGATCGAGCGCTCTGCCAATCAGATGACGGTTACGATTCACTCGGCCAAGCCGGGCATCGTCATCGGCAAGAGTGGCGCGAAGGTGGAGGAGCTGCGCCGCGAGCTGGAGTCCATCACCGGCAAGAAGGTGAGAGTGACCATCCAGGAGATCCGCCAACCGGAAGTGGATGCGACCCTAGTGGCGCGCAGTGTGGCAGAGCAGTTGGAGCGGCGGGTTGCATTCCGGCGCGCGATGAAGCAGGCCGTGGGCCGTGCCATCAAGTCAGGGGCGAAGGGTGTGAGGATCGCGTGCTCCGGCCGGTTGGGTGGCGCCGAGATGTCCCGACGAGAGTGGGAGCGCGAGGGGCGTGTGCCTCTGCACACGCTTCGAGCCGACATTGATTTTGGACAGGCTGAGGCGCTGACGACCTTCGGCATCGTTGGCGTGAAGTGCTGGGTTTACAGGGGCGACGTCTTGCCTCCGGCTAAAGAGCAGCAGCCGGCCGAAACTCCGGCCGCGGCGGCAGCCGGCGCATAGGCAAGACGCAGGAGGCCGGAGCTTCACAGCCTATCCCCGGATGGGTGGGTGAACAGTCCGGCCCCTTGTGGTCGCTAGCTATCTTGCGGGAGTAGGTCAATGTTGCAGCCCAAGCGGGTCAAGCATAGGAAAGTCCACCGGGGTCACATGAACGGGATCGCTACGGGTGGCGTGACCGTAGCCTTTGGAGAATTTGGCCTCCAGGCGGAGGAGGCTGCTTGGATCACCGCCCGGCAGATCGAAGCGGCAAGGCGCACCATTACCCATCACCTCAAGCGGGGTGGCAAGGTTTGGATAAGGATATTCCCGGACCATTCCGTGACGAAGAAGCCGGCCGAGACACGAATGGGTAGTGGCAAGGGTGCTCCGGACCACTGGGTGGCAGTGGTGAAGCCGGGACGGGTGATTTTTGAGGTAGGGGGGGTGGAGGAGGAGTTGGCTCGTGAAGCGTTGCGACTAGCCTCGCACAAGCTTCCCCTGGAGACAAAGTTCTTGGTGAGAGAGGAAGCGCAGGCGGATGAAACCATCGGAAGTGCGTAACCTCAGCGAAGATGAGATCAGGGCGAAGGTTCGAGAGAACCTCGAGGAGCTGTTCAGGCTGAGGCTCAGGCAGGCGTCCCGGCAGCTCAGCAACACCGCCCACGTGAGGGAAGTGCGCAGGGATATCGCCCGTCTCAAGACTCGGGAACGAGAGCTGGAGTTGGAGAAAGCGGCGAGCAATGACTAACAACGAGAATTCTGTCGGGCCTGCCGGCAGGCGCAAGACGAGGGAAGGCGTCGTGGTGAGCGACAAAATGGAGAAGACCGTCGTCGTGTCGGTGGAGACGATGAAGCGCCATCCTCTGTATGGCAAGACGATGCGTACCTCCAAGAAGTACAAGGCCCACGACGAAGAGAATCGCAGCAAGGTGGGAGATCGCGTTCGCATCAGGGAGACACGGCCGCTCAGCAAGGAGAAGAGGTGGGTGGTTGAGGAGATCCTGCGGCGCGAGGAGGGCGCTGCCCTGTAAGCCGATCGAAGGATCGCTGGGGTACAGCCTCACCTGCCCGGTAGACAGAGAGTGACGAGGAGCAAGATCTCATGATTCAACCGCAGACGCGCTTGAAGGTTGCTGACAACACAGGGGCTAAGCAGCTCATGTGCATTCGTGTCCTGGGCGGTGGGGCGAAACCATATGCGACCGTGGGCGACGTCATCGTTGCGTCGGTCAAGCAGGCGGTGCCGGGCGGGGCGGTGAAGAAGGGGGACGTGGTCAAGGCCGTGGTGGTGCGGACTGTCAAGGAGTACGGCCGGCCCGACGGCTCCTACATCCGGTTCGATGAGAACGCCGCCGTCATCCTTTCCGACAAGAACAATCCGAAGGGCACCCGCATCTTTGGCCCTGTGGCCCGGGAGCTTAGGGAACGGAACTACATGAAGATCATCTCGCTGGCTCCGGAAGTGCTGTAGGCCGGCGAGGCTTCAGGTGAGGGTAACAGGAGTGAAGATCAGACGCGACGATACCGTCGAGATCATAGCAGGGAAAGACAAAGGCAAGCGGGGCAAGGTGCGGCAGGGGATGCCTGCCGAGAACAAGGTCGTTGTTGCCGAACTCAACATTTCGAAGAAGCACGTGAAGAAGGGCGATCCGAAGCGTCAACCTGGTATTATTGATGTGGAGATGCCGATCCACGTGTCGAATGTGATGTTGGTGTGCCCGGAGTGCAATGCCAAGACACGGGTCGGACACCGGCTGTTGGAGAATGGCAAGAAGGTCCGGGTCTGCAAACAGTGCAACGAGGTCATCCCGGAGCGAGGGATCACCAAGAGTTAGCCGTCAAGAAGTCTTTGATTGTTCTGGGGGCACCCCGGATCTCTGGTAGGGTCTGCGGCCCCTTGGACCCCCGGAGAAGTATCTGGGAGCTGTGGGGAGAGTAGGAATGCCACGTCTGAAAGACAGGTACGAGCGCGAGGTTGTTGGAGCGCTCAAGAGCGAGTTCAATTACCAGAACCCGATGCAGGTGCCTCGGCTATCCAAGATCGTGGTGAACATCGGTCTGGGTGAGGCCATCAGCAATGCCAAGGCTCTGGATGCTGCCGTGCGTGACATCTCGGACATAGCTGGGCAGCGACCGGTGATAACCAGGGCCAAGCGATCCATCGCGGCGTTCCGGTTGCGGACCGGCATGCCCATCGGGGCGATGGTGACCCTCCGAGGAGACCGGATGTGGGAGTTCCTGGACCGGCTCTGCAACACGGCGTTGCCCAGGGTTCGGGACTTCCAGGGTGTCTCGGCAAAGGCTTTTGACGGGCGAGGGAACTACACCCTGGGCCTGAAAGAGCAACTGGTGTTTCCCGAGATCGATTATGACAAAATCGACAAAGTTCGGGGCATGGAGATCAGCGTCGTCACGACGGCTAGGACCGACGAGGAAGCCCGGCGGCTGCTGGGGTTGCTTGGAGTACCCTTTGCCAAGGCCTGACGGCAAAGAGAGATCTGAGGGTCATCAAGGAGAGTAACTTGGCGAAGAAGTCGTTGGTTGTCAAAGCTATGCGTCCGCCAAAGTTCAAGGTGCAGCAGCATAATCGCTGCGCGCTGTGTGGTCGGCCTAGAGCGTACATGCGGAAGTTCGCGATGTGCAGGATCTGCTTCCGGAAGTTGGCTCTGGCGGGGGAGATCCCTGGAGTTACCAAGTCGAGCTGGTAACCCCGGCATGCGGCAGAGCTCTGGGCGCTGTTGTTGAGGAAGGTGACATGAACTTAACGGATCCGATCGGGGACATGCTGACCAGGATACGGAATGCCATCCAGGCTCGCCACGACTCGGTGACGGTTCCGCTCTCGCGAGAGAAGGTGGCCGTCGCGCGGGTGCTCAAGGACGAAGGCTTCATTCGTGACTTTGAGATGGTCAGGGAGAAGAGCGGGAAGTCCCGGGCTTTCCGAATCCATCTCAAGTATGTTGGCAAGAAGGAGCCTGTGGTGACAGGGCTGCGGCGAATTAGCAAGCCTGGACTGCGAGTGTACAGCGGCAGCAAGTCCATTCCGCTGGTGTATGGCGGGCTCGGGGTTGCTGTTCTCTCCACTCCTGCCGGCGTTGTCAGCGGTCGCAAGGCCCGACAGATGAACGTAGGGGGCGAGGTGCTCTGCTACGTTTGGTAGCTTACCTCTTCACCCCCTCGCCCTTCGGAAGGGGTTCGGGGTGAGGGTATTGGAGAAGGCAACATGTCCAGAATCGGCAAGATGCCAATCGCTGTACCGCAGGGGGTGCAGGTAGAGATCGAAGGAAGCAGGGTAACCGTGAAGGGGCCGAAGGGCACCCTGATGCGGGAGTTGCACCCGGATATGAAGATCGAGCGGCAGGATGCAAGCCTGCTGGTCAGCCGGCCTACCGATAGCCGGATCCACCGCTCGCTCCATGGCCTTACCAGGACGCTGGTCGCCAACATGGTGGAGGGCGTCTCGAACGGGTTCATTCGGCGGCTGGAGGTCGCTGGGGTAGGGTACCGGGCACAGCAGCTGGGCAAGGTCGTGGTCCTGCAGCTCGGTTTCTCGCATCCTGTCCAGGTGGAGCCGCCCGAAGGCATCACAATA
>JAJYNT010000394.1 GCA_021786215.1 Chloroflexota bacterium
CTCGTCTCCAGACGTCGGTGAGACTGGCTTTCCGGTTGCTGCACGGCGGCTCCGGACCAGCATTACCACCAAAGCCGCGATCAGGACCAGGATCACCACCCCGCTTCCGGCGATCAGCGGGAGCAACCCCTGCTGTCCCTGCGCCGGCTGGCCGGGAGTTGCTTGCCCAGCAGAGGCGGCAGCCTGGGCCACAGAGAGGTGATCTAACTTGAAGTCGAGCTGGGTTCCGGCCTTGAGATTGTCGCCGCTGAACAGCAGGTAGTTCTCATCCTGGATGCTCTGAGTGCTCTTGTTGGGCAGGTTGGATACAGATACGCCCACCCCGATGTCAGGTATCAGCACATTCACCTTGCCGATGTTGGTGGAGAGCTTGGAACTGAAGGTGGCAGTGCCGTTATTGACGGGGATCTGATACCTGAAGATCCGCTGCGAATCGCCCGGGTAGAGTGGCCAGGTGTCCACGAGATCGCCGTTATCCTGGAACACGCGCGACCCTAACAAACCGCCGCCGTACTCCACATTCTGGGCCCCCTGGGGAAGGGAGAAGCGAACCGTCTCCTTGAGCCCCTGATGCACGTCTTTGGAGCCGATGTAGGTCTTGTCGCCGCTGTTGCTGATGATGGCGATCTCAGATACGTAGAGTCCGCTCGGCTCCGGGTCCAATAGATAGTGCCTGGCGGACATTGTGATGTTTGAGTCGGAGGTGGTGCTGTCAAACAGCTGCAAATTGGCGGTCTGGTCGGTGGAACCCGTGGGGAAGGTTACCGGATCCGACGCGTAGTCGGCTCCCTGGTAGAGGGTGTGGACGAGGTAGGTGTAGTCCGGGCCGGTAGCCACCCCGCTGAAGCTGTACTTACCGTCCTTGTCCGACTTGGTGGTCAGCTTTCCGGCTTGATTCTGCCCCTGATAGATGTATAGATCGATGTCAAGTCCCGCGACGCTGCCGCCGCCCTTGGTGCCGTTGGTAACGGTGCCGTTGATTGTGCCTTTGACCCCGGGCGTGGCTGCAGGCGCCGCTGCGTTTGGGGTCGGGGCCGCCGGGGTCGGAGCGGCCTGCTGGGCCAAAGCGCTCGTGGTGAGAGCCAGGAACAGGATAAGTGAAACCATCGGCGCGAACCATCGGACTGCGCCAGCCTGCTTATTCATGTATGATCCCCCTCGACTTGACGATTTTCGGCATCCATTCTCTCGTGACTGCCACGCGGCTCGCACGCCACGCGGACATGCGCAGTCTATCGCTTTCTTGGGACCGGTGCCCCGCATTTGCTGCAGAAGGCGGCTTCTGAATCATTTATCTGCTTGCCACAGCTGGGGCAGGCGGCAGGCGAGCCGGTGCCGGCGTTGTGATCGCCGCTCACCCTCCCGTCTCGCTCCCTGGATTTTCTTCGGAAAGACTGGATTTCCTGCTCGACATCCAGTTCCGTCTCCTTCGAGCCCTGGATTGCGGACGTTGTTCGCCCATGGTAAGGGATATCGACCAGGAATGTATCCTGGGCCTCCGGCACCTCTTTGTTTCGGAGCCTTCCCGACCTGGCATCGTCGATCCGCTTCAGGATCGCCACGGCCTTTCTCTTGTAGCGGTCCTGAAGCTGCTGATAATCCTCCTGGGAGAGGTTGCCCATGGCCAGGTCGAATTCCAGTTCCTTCATCGCGGCATAGACAGTGTCGCGCTGGAAGAGCAGCCGCTGCAGTACCGGCTCGCTGGGCTCTTCGCCAAGGAAGCTCTCGGCCCGTGTTCGGCCGAACAGGAGCGGCCATGCCACGTAGATGGCGGCGGCGAGGGTGATGCCGAGCATGACCACCGTGGTCCATTGGAAAGACATCTTGTCTCCTATCCTCCGATGCTACTCGAACTGCTCCAATTCCCTATCCAACTGAGTCTCATACCGCCGAAGGTCGTCATCGTCGATGTCGCGGGCCATCTCCGCGGTCAGATAGGCGTCGTGCCACTTTCGCTCCCGAAGCCAACTCGACAGCAGATAGGCCAACATCGCGGCGCCCGCGAGGATCACGGCGAAGGGCGTGACCCAGGCGGCCAGGCCGAAACCCTCCTTTGCCGGAGCCGGCAAGATCCCCTCGCCGTACTGTCGGACCAGCGTGTCCACGATCCGCTGTTTGGACCACCCCTCGGCGATCTTGGCTCGTATGAAGGATCGTATCCAGACGGCGTCTGAGCTGTTAGCGGAAGCCAGCGGCTGTGAGTAGGTGGAGGAAGGACACCTCAATTCGCTGATCAATTCCTGGGCGGGGTCGCCAGCGAAAGCCGGATCTACCCTCCATATCATCGCTGCTCCCACCAGCAGCGCGACCAGCAGGAACGTTCTCGCCGCTCTCAAGGGGCCTCCTCATCGAGCGGGCTTGCCCCGGTTGTCCGGTGAGTCCAGCAGGCCCCCGGTCATGCCGGTGGAATTGCCCTTCCACTGGTTCCTCTGATCGCCTGGAACCGACATTCTACACATCGGCTGTTTGAAGGACGCCTGTGCTCGGTCGATCGACAGCCAGTCTCGCTGCCTCCCGACGCTTCTCGCGCGCATCGGGCCAGAAGGCGATGACAGCTCCCAGCATCAGCACGTAGCCCCCAACCCAGATCCATGAAACCAGGGGGTTTATCACCAGTTTCAACGAAGCGTTCTGACCTGACCACGAGTTGAGTATCAGGTACAGGTCCTCAGTCGCAGTGCTGCGGATCGATACCTCGGTCTTGGGAGACTCGTAGCCCTGATAGAACTCCTTGGAGGGAGTCATCAAGCCAAGCAGCTTGTCGCCAGAATAGAGGGTGAGGTTTGCGGTCTCTACCTCTTTCGAGCCCAGCCGATTGTCCGCGAGGCCGCTATACACCAACCGGTAACTACCGATTGTTGCCTCCTGGCCGGGAGAGAGGGTCACGTCCTTCTGCTGCTCGAAGCCCTGCGAGCCCACTACTCCCACGGCGATGATCACTATTCCCAAGTGTACCAGGTAGCCGCCGTATCTCGGCTTGTTCCCCCATATGAGCGATCCGAGGGCCAACAGCGGACCGCGCTTCGAGATGCGGGCTTCCGCCCGCGCACCTCGGAAGAATTCCATTCCGATGGTTCCCAAGACGAAGCCGCAGGCTGAGAAGGCCACCAGGGCGTATAGCTGGCGAGCGTTGAGCAGGAAAGCGGCCACCAGTGCGACCAGTGCCACCAACACCGGGATCCGGAAGTTCCTGAGCAGGTTTTCCATGGAGGCCCTGCGCCACCCGATTATGGGACAAATCCCCATCAGGATGACGATTGCCAGCAGGATCGGGCCGACCACCTGGTTGAAGAAGGGGGCGTTCACCGTCACCTGCACGCCGCGGACTGCTTCGGAGATTAGCGGGAACATCGTGCCCCAGAGCACCGCGAAGGCGCCTCCCAACAGCAGCAGGTTGTTCAGCAGGAAACTGGATTCCCGAGAAACGAAGGAGTCCAACTCGTTCTCGCCCTGCAACAAGGGGAGCCGGTCCCAGATGAGCGCGGCCGATACCGTCACGGTCAGCAGCATCATCGCAACGAACATCGGTCCTATGTTGGTCTCACCGAAGGTATGCACCGAGGACAGGAGGTCACTTCTAGTTAAGAAGGTTCCAAATATGGTCAGGAGGAACGTGACTATGATGAGGACCAGGTTCCAGACTTTGAGCATTCCTCGGCGACGCTGGATCATGACGGAGTGGAGGAAGGCCGTGCCGGTGAGCCATGGCATGAAGGAAGAGTTCTCCACCGGATCCCATCCCCAGTAGCCACCCCAGCCCAGCTCTACGTAAGCCCACTGTGCGCCCAACAGGTTCCCGATACCCAGAAAGAGCCACGCGAAGAGGGTCCAGCGGCGAGTGATCTGAAGCCACTCGTTCCCCAACTCCCCGGTTATGAGAGCTGCCAGGGCGAAGGCGAAGGGTACTGTGAAGGCAACGTAGCCGAGGTAGAGGGCCGGTGGATGGAACAGCATCCCGACGTTGCGCAGCAGCGGGTTCATTCCCTGGCCGTCCACTGGCACGACCGACATGCGGACGAATGGGTTCGAAAAGAAGACGAGCAGAGAGAGGAAAAAGGTCGTCACAAAACCCATCACCGCGGTGACCCACGGCATAAGACTCTTGTGGCGACCCCGATTCTGGAGAGTCACGATAAGCAGCATCATCACGACTCCCCATGTCCACATCAGTAGGGAGCCTTCTTGGCTTGCATAGGCACCCGACAGGCTGAAGGCGAGACTGATGTCACGACTGTTGTACTCAGCCACGGTCTTCAGGGAGAAATCGTGGGTGGCAAAGGCATACAGCAGGGTGCCCCATGCCAGGGAAACCAGAGCGGCCACCGCATAAACGCCATTTCTGGCGCTGGCCAGTAGATCGGCCTGCCGGCGAGCTACGCCGAAGGCTGAAGCCACAGTCAGGTAGGCGGCGACGACGAAGGCAACAACGAGGGATATCCGTCCGATTTCTGCCATCTAGTCCAGCTCTCCTTGCTTTCGGGCCCGCGCCATGCGCCGCGCGGGTTTCTGACCAAGCACTACCACTGTGAGCACCGCCACGTCTGGTAGGATGGTGCGGACTTGGGAGGACCGCCGAGTTACATCAAGCCATTGACGGCCCCGAGTGGTAGGGACAATCGGCTCACTTACTCGTGGCTGGTACGTACTTTGAGGCACACTTCGCCAGCAGAGATGTGGCCTGGAAGCCCCCATTGGCTCCCAGTTTGCCCTCCACGATGACGTCGACCCCTTCCTGGAAGCTATCGGGCACGACACCCTTGTAGGTTACAGGCACTGTTTGAGTGCCGTCGGTCAGCTGAAAGGCCAGGGTGTTGGATCCCTTGTCCCGCTGGATTGAGCCTTGAACTACCCTGCCCCCCAGCTGGATGGGTTGGTCGATCGCCTTCGCTCCCATTGCCTTGAGCTCGCTTGTGGTTATGAAGTACTCGGATCCACTCTGGGTGGCCGCGTAGATCATGTACCCGATGGCCGCGACAATGACCAGTCCTGCTAACAGGAAGTGGATCCTTGCCCGTGAGCGCCGCCGGCTCCCCTGTTTTCCGCTGGAACGGGAAGTCGATATTGTTCGGCTGGTTCTGACGGGGTCTTCTGACAGCATTGACACCCTTCCCTTTCAGGGCCGACCAAGCCCCCATCGAACGATGGCACCAACTACCAGGGTAACCACCTTCGGAAACGCGACGCGGCCTCGACGATCAACTTCCCCCGGTACATGCCCATTGACGAAGTGAAGAGGTATTCGCCGCTGGACGGTGGCAGAAACTCCACCGCTGTAGTCCTGTAAGGCTGGAGCCGTCTATCCACCCTGAAATCGGAGAAGACCACACGACTGGAACAGTCGTCGTCCTCCAGCCGCGTGAACCTCAGCCGCACGGGCACACCCTCGCGCACGATAGCCACGTTTGGGGTGTATCCCCCCAGCACCACGATCTCCATATCTTGCACGCCGTCGGGGCCGACTCGTGCCCTGTGCCGCCGCCCTCTCAACGTCGAGAGAGCGAGAGCCACGACGACCAGCATCCCAACCAGGGTGGCTACAACGTAAGACCACTCCATGCAGCGTCCACCTCGCGCCCTCCTTCACAATCATAGCGACAGAAGATGAGACCAGCCTGAGGAATACATGAGATGAGGATGAGAGTTTGGCTGCTAAATCGCCGGCAGCCGCACCGTGAAGGTGGTTCCGATCCCGGACTCACTCTGAGCTTCGATCTGTCCCCCGTGCTCCTCCACGATCCATCGGGCGATGGCCAGGCCAAGCCCTGCCCCTCCCTCATCCCGCGCCCTGAAATACACCCCTCGATAGAACCGCTCGAAAATGTGGGGGAGATCGGACTGGGGGATGCCGATCCCGGTGTCGCTCACTCGGATCACGGCCCTGTCGACCTCCCTGCTCAACGAGAGGCTGACGTTGCCTCCTTGCGGGGTGTATTTCAGGGCGTTATCCACCAGTATCAGCAGCAGCTGCTTCAACCAGGTCGCGTTGCCGGGCACCGTCGCGGGCTGGACGCTCGCCAGTTCCAGCTTTATTCCGAGTCTGCTTGCCTGTCTCTGACGGTAGATCTCTGCCAGCAGATCGTTCAGGGCTACTGGCCCCATCTCGATCTTGTGTCCGGCGTCGGCCTTGGCCAGCAGCAGGAGATCGGATGTCATCCTGCTCATCCGCTCCACCTCCGCTGCCACGTCGGCCAGGGCCTCGGATCGATCCTCTGCCGGCGCTTCAAGAGCCCGTTGCAGATACTCGATGTTGCTTCGAATGGACGTCAGGGGTGATCGTAGCTCGTGGGACGCGTCGGAGACGAAGCGGCGCTGGGCATCGTAGGCCGCGTCCAGGCTGGCTAGCATCTCGTTAAGAGTGAGAGACAGCCGTCCCACCTCGTCCTGGGTCTTGCTTACCTTCAGCCGGCGCCCGAATCCACGAGAGAGGGTGATGGCCCGAGCGGTCTCTGTGATCTCCTCAATCGGCTGAAGATTCCGCCGGGCGATGAGCCAGCTCACCAGTGCGGCCAGCAACAGCCCCACGCCATTCAACAGGACGAGCAGTGCCCGAATCCGTCCCAGCGTCTCGTCCATCTGTCGCAATGAGCTGGCCACCAGAACAAAGCCTCTGGGCTCCTGAATGCCAGGTATCGGGGTCAGGAGGGCACGGTATCTCCGGCCCTGTACCGTAGCGGTGAAGCTGGCTGGTGCACCCCACCACGCCGAGGCAAAGGCGTTGTCCGGCACCGGAAGATCCTGTTCACCCATGTTGGAGGAGCGCGCAAGGAGCTTGCCGTTGGGGTCCAGCAGCTCCACGGACAGGCCTGGGGAGGCGAAAGGTTCAAGACTCCCATCCGGCAGAGAAAGTGGAGCCGACCGGTCGCCGCTGTTCAGCGAGTGCAGAACGTGTTCACTGAATGGGGCGAGCCAGCCGTCGGTGCCGGATAGCATCGCCCCCTGAAAAGCGGAGTACACCAGCGGGTCAAAGAGCAGGAAGATCAGGGCCAGCAGCCCCGCGTAGGAGAGGGCCAGTCGGAGCCGAATGGACACGGGGTTACTCCCTGAGCACGTATCCGGCGCCCCGGATGGTGTGGATCAGGCGAGGCTCATCGCCGGCCTCCAGTTTCGTGCGGAGGTATCGGATGTAAACTTCGAGGACGTTGGACTCCCCTTCGAAGTCATAGCCCCAAACCTTCTCCAGGATGGTGTGCCTGGAAAGCACCTCACCCGCACGGTTCAGGAAGAACTCCAAGAGCTTGTACTCGGTTGTGGTCAACTCGATCGTCCGGTCGCCGCGTCGGGCCATTCTGGATCGAGTGTCGAGGCATAGATCCTGGAAACAGAGCTCTGTGTGGCGCCGAGGCTCGCGCCGCCGCAACAACGCCCGAGCGCGCGCCAGCAGTTCCTCGAAGGCGAAGGGCTTCATCAGGTAGTCATCGGCCCCTGCCTCCAACCCCGCCACTCTATCCGCCACCTCGTCCTTAGCGGTGAGCATCAGGATGGGAACGTCGTCCGATCGACGCAGCAGGCGACACACGTCCATCCCGTCGATGCCCGGCATCATGATGTCGAGCACCACAAGCTGTGGGTGGACTTCCCTGGCCAGGGCGAGGGCCTCAGCCCCACTATTAGCCACGTCAACAACGTAACCCTCGTAGGCAAGGCCCCGCCGCAGGGCTCCAGTGATCTTGTGGTCGTCGTCAACGACCAGAATTCGTGTTCGGTTTTCTGGATGGGTGTCGATGTCCATGGTAATGGGATTATAGCACCTGGGCGCGATTGTCCTGCCGGCGAAGCACGCGGCCCAGATGGAAGTCGACCTGAATGCCCCTGTCGACCGCAAATCTCCCGTTCAACAGGACGTACTCGAAGCCGGAGGCCAACCTCGTAGGCTGCTCGTATGTTGCCTCGTCGCGTACAGTAGTTGGGTCGAAGGCGA
>JAJYNT010000009.1 GCA_021786215.1 Chloroflexota bacterium
GGCTCTCGGTGGACCGCGTCTCGTTCCGACGCCCGCGACGAAACCGTGATCGGCCGATCAAGCGGGCGATTGGACAAGACGAAATAGGAGAGTTTTTCGCGAGCGTCGTTAGCTACGCCGATTCGGCGGTTACGTCGGACTCAGAATGCCCTCCGTTTGTCGCGGGTGGTTGGCTCACCACGTCAGCCTTGTCGTAGTAAAGGCGCATGAGAGCCTGAGCCAGCTTCTTGGGATCGTGGCGCAGCGGATTCCGAGAATCGATGACGTCGGCCTGGACCACCTCGGTGCCCTCTATATCAGAGCCATCGCCCCGGTAGGCTACCTGGCTCACACGCCACTGGGGCGGCAACTCCGCCCCCAATCGATCGTTCGCCACGACGAAGTGGAAGGGGTTCTCCGGCAGGTGACGCAGCAGCGCCCGCATATGGTCCTGAACCATGAAGTTGTCGGTTTCCCCCCGCTGGGTCGCCACATTGCAGACGTACACCTTCAGGGCCCTGGAGCCCGCCAGCGCCCGAGCCAGATCCTCCACCAACAGGTTGGGCAGCACGCTCGTATAGAGGCTGCCGGGACCCACAACCACCATATCGGCATCCAGGATCGCTCGGATTGCCTCCGGATAGGCGGCCGGGTGCTCGGGTTCCAGATAGACCCTCTTGATGGGCTGGGAACTCTTGGAGATATTTGACTCGCCCTCCACCGTGGCCTCGTCCACCAGCTGGGCGCAGAGGGTCAGGTTCTCCAGGGTCGAGGGCAGGATCTGCCCGCGCACAGCCAGAACTCTGCTGGATTCTCGAATCGCTTGCTCAAAGTTCCCTGTGATACCCGACATGGCCACGATGAACAGGTTGCCGAAGCTGTGGCCATCCAGTCCGGACCCTTCGCTAAAGCGGTATTGGAACAGCTTGGTCATCAGAGGCTCCGCATCAGCCAGCGCGACAATGCAGTTGCGGAAATCCCCCGGCGGCAGCACCCCCAACTCCCGACGGAGCCGGCCAGAGCTACCGCCGTCGTCGGCCACCGTCACTATGGCAGCGATATTGGTGGTGTATTCCTTCAGTCCACGGAGCAGGGTGGATAGCCCTGTGCCGCCTCCTATCGCCACGATCTTCGGCCCTCGCTGCCGATGGCGGTGGTTGTACACCATCTCCACCAGGTTGCTGCCACGGCCGTTGGGCATGACGGCGGAGAGCAGCGATTCGTTCAGCCTCCAGAAGGCCACCACCAGCAGCCCGAGTCCACAGGCGACGAAGATGGCGCCGCGGATAGGCCTATCGATGAATTGTAGGGTCAGGGAAGCCACGTAACCTGGGAAAGGCTGGGTACGATACGCTTGGACGAGCAGGTAGGCCAGCCCCAGGCTGACCAGAACGAGGCCCAGGGTCAGCAGCCCGAGCCAACGCTTGATACGCATTCCCGGGTAGAGCCACTTGATAAAGCTCACCTCTATTGTCCTTCCAGGCGAAGCCCATTGGCAGACATCACCATCATTAGACTCCCCTTGAGACCACCATCAGAGTTTCCATCGCTCAAGGAGTTGCCCTGGCCACGACAAAGCTGACCACACTCACCACCAGAGCGGATAGGAACGCGCCCTCGAACCCACTGACTCTCACACCCAGGGGGAACTGCGCCGCCAACCAGAAGACGAAAGCGTTAATGACGAGGGTAAAGAGGCCCAGCGTGAGAAAGTTGAGCGGCAAGGTGAAAAAGAGCAGTATAGGTTTCACCAGCACGTTCAGGACACCCAGCACAACGGCAAACATCAGGACCGAGCCAACGCTCCGAATCGCCAGCTGCTCAGGGAGCAGGTATGCTGCCACAACTATTGCGATCGCCGTGATCGTCAGCCGCAACAGGGCACCGGACATCTCCGCTCCTAGGTCAGGGGAGGTAGGGCAAGAAGCATTCCGCTCGCGTCACAGGGGTTTGAGGGAGTGTAGGCTACTAATTGCCTGATGTCAATCGAAAACTACGAGATCACCGATTACTTGCGGCCCAGCCGGACCTCCACATGGTGGGTGGCCCCGTCACGAAAATCAGGCAGCAGGTTGCCCTTGATCTCCTTGCCGTCCACCTTCACCATGGAGACTCCTTTGGAAACGTGGTCGGGGTTGCTGATCTCGACATGGTAGCGCGCCCCGCGAAAATCGCGACGAATCTCCGCGCGATCCCAACTCATTGGCAGACAGGGATCGATCACCAGACCTCGCACCTCTGGCCGAACACCCAGGATCCAGTCGGTGCTGGCCCGCCACATCCAGGCCGCGGTGCCGGTGGTCCAGGTAAACTCCCCTTCGCCGAAGTTGGGGTGATCAGGGCCGTAGATATACTCCGCGTAGACGTAGGGCTCGGCCTTGTAGAGGTTCGGGTCCTTGCCCCGGGTCAAGAAAGAGGTTTCCCTCCAGTAATGGAAGGCCATGTCACCTCGCCCCAGCATCGTCTCCGCGATAACCGTCCAGGCAACCGGGTGGTTGAAGATAGTTCCATTCTCCTTCGTACCCGGCGCGAAACGGGTGATGATCCCTATGGTATGGTCGGGCTGCCGGTAGGAAGGCAGGAACAGGGCCGGTCCGTATGGGGTATCCAGCCTCTCCCGCACGGAGTTCATCGCGCGAATGGCCCGATCCCCCTCCGCCACGCCCCCCAGAACAGCCCAGGCCTGGGCATTCAGATAGATGGTGCCTTCGGTGTTGGCACGGCTCCCCAGAAGCTCCCCGCTGTCCTTTGATGCGCGCCAGTACCAATCGCCATCCCACGCATATCGATTGATGGCGTCCCTGGTCCTGTTGTACTCGATCATGACGCGACCCCGAGCGCGGCTATCCCCCAGGACATCGAACAGATCGGCCACCTCCCTCAACATCCACGCCAGGAAGTGGCTGTTCATGATGCTTTCGCCCCGTCCAAGAGGGCCCACAAAGTTGAGACCGTCGTTCCAGTCTCCGGCCACGATCAGGGAGAGGCCACGCTCACTTCGCTGCTTGAGGGCATAGAAAAGCCCCCTCACCATGTGCTCTCTCACCGTGCCCTCTCCCGCGTCCAGATACGGGATCGCCTCCTGAAGGAAGTCCAGATCGCCGGTCTCCTTGACGTAGTTGAGGACGCACATCACCAGCCACAGCGGGTCATCGACGTGGCCTGTGACCGCTCCCGTGTTGGTCAGTGGATCCCAGTTGTGTATAGTGCTTCCGTTGGCAAACTGGTGGGCGATGATGGTGACGGTCCGGCGCCGCGCCATCTCCAGGTCGTTGGGCAGTACCCCGAGAATATCCTGGGATAGGTCCCGGAACCCCATGATGGAACCGCCACCGATGTAATAGGAGGCCATCCGGGCCCAGTGCGCGGTGATCCAGGTCTGATACTTGTTCCACACGTTCACGGAGAGGTCGAACTCGGGGTCCGGCGTCCTCACCATCAACTTTCCAATGTAGTCATCCCAGAACTCCCGCAACTGGCTGAAGGCGTACATGACGTCGCCAGTGTCGGCGTACTTCGCCTTGATCCTAGCAGCTTCCTCTCGCCGATCCTTCGAGATCGCTCCAATGGTGATGTGGAATCTCACCTCTTCGCCGGGATCCAGCACCAGATCGTGCTGGAAGGCTCCTATTGAGTCGTACCCATCGCCCTGGCTGTTGGTGCAGCTTCCTCGCTCCACCACGGCTGGCGCCTGCCAGTCCCTGTATTCCCCGAGGAAGGCCCGTCGAACGCAGTCGAAGCCCTGGAAGGGCAGACTGGTGGTCATGAAGACGTACTTGTTCCACTCGATGTTAGGGGTCTGGCCCACCACCATGCTCACCGTCGGCCAGTAACGCTTGGTAGCGTAGACGATCCCGTTTTCCAGCCTCACTTCATTGAACAGCACGTGGAAGCTGCGCTCCGTAAGGTCGGGAGCGTAGCTGGAAAGGGTCCACTCGGAGTAGGGAAAGAGGCTGATCCGGCGTCGCCGGTCGCTGCGGTTCCTCATCGTCACGACCCAGAACTCCACGTTTTCGTCCTGGGGAACGAAGTAGAGGATCTCCCCTTCGATGTCGTTGGTCCGCGACTGGATCCAGCTGTAACCCAATCCATGGTGAGCTTCCCAGGATTGGAACGGTTTCAGGCAGGGCTGCCAGTTGAGGCTCCAATACTCCCCGGAGTCGTTGTCTCGCACGTAGACATACCTGCCCGGCCGGTCCTGAAGTATGGACTCCCCCGGGAACCACCGGTGGATACGATCGTATCCCGAGCCGTGGATGAAGGAGTAGCCGCCTCCTGTCTGGGAAATCAGGGCGCAATACTCCTCGTTAGACAGATAGTTGACCCAGGGCCTCGGAATGTCCGGTCGCTTGATGATGTACTCCAGACCATCATCGGAGAAGCGCCCGTACTCCGTCTCTATCAACGGTGTCTCCACCACCTGCTGCGCCATCGACCTGCCCCCTAGTCATCGGTAGCTACCGGTTCGCGCTCAGCGTCCCAGCGATCCCTCTATCAGTTGGTATTTGCAGTGAAAGTGAGTGAGCAAGTCCGGTGCCAGTGGGGATGGGGAATGGCGCCGCAAGGGGGAAACAGCGTGGCACGGCCGTTGCTGACTCTACCTTCCGCCGAGCGGGCCGATGGAATAGCGTCCTCCCGGCGGGAATGAGAGGAGACGAGGAGGTACCACAATGAGCCAAAGCAAGGGTTCTGGTGGCCCAGCCGTCCGCAGGGAAACCGCGAACAAGCTGAGGGAACGATACGACTGGCTGCAGAGCTTCTCCGACGACGAACTGCGCGAGATCACCTATTGCAGCGTGGGAGAGAGCATGAGTGGTGAGGAGAGCTACTTCGACATCTCCCATCCCGAGAGGGGGGTGATCCAGGGAGAGCCAGGGGAGCAGATCCCAGAGGACTCCTGCTACGTACCCAAGAGCGAGATCCGGCAGGATCTGTGGGACAAACTGGTTGGACCCTTCCACCGCTAGGGGGCGGTGAACGGCTGACAGAACACCACGGAGGCAAGGAGTACACGGAGGCGGAGGAGTGGCTTGCCGCGCCGGTGCAGGTGGCTCGGGTCTCTCCATGTCTCCGTGGTTTCTCCAGCTTTCAAGCAAGAGGTGAGAGATGGCCGAGACCAGGATCGAAGACGATGCGCTGCTGGGCTTGAGCCCGCTACCCGACTTCAACCCGGACGAGCGCCGCTATGGGGTTCACGTGCGGGAAACCCTGATGAGGCTGCTCAGGGGCGAGCGAGATCAACTGGACCTCTTGACCAGATACCACAGAGAGCCCGACCACCTGGGTGCCGTGCCACCCCCACCGACCGTCGACGTCCGGGCCATGCGGCTGGCAAAGGTAGACGAGATCCTCTCCTGCAGCATCCGATTCCTGCACGATGGCTCCGATGGGGGACCAGTAGCGCAATGGGCTGACCACGCCCGGGGGATACTCTTCCAGACACGGGATTTCCCCACCAGGTTCCCTCACATCGTCATCGAGCGAACAGACACTTTTGACGTGGAGAAGGGCGAGCCCATCACGAGCAGTTGGTGCGTGCACCGGATCCAGAACCAACGACAGAACATCCGGATCAACCGGGCACTGGACGTCGTGAATATCGGCGTGAGTCTGGGCCTAGAGTTGCTCAGGTTCGGGCGCTAGCGGCAGTTCTACTTCATGCGGAGCAACAGCTCTCCCACCCAGGCAACCGGGGCCGCCGAGAAGTGCGGGGCCAGCTTGTCACTAGGGCAGCTCTCGTGCCAACCAAGTTGCTGCTGAAGCTGATCAACGCACCACCAGGACGTCGCACGTGGCGCGGTCCACCACTCGGGTGGCGGTACTGCCGAGCAGCGTGCCCCATATCCCGGAGTGCCCCGAGTGGCCGATCACTATTAGATCCACTCCACGCTCCTCAATGAACTGGAGGATAGACTGGGCTGCATGGCCGACCGCTGTCTCGATCTTCAGTTCGGCACCCTGCTCCCGCGCCAGGGCCTCCGCCTGTCGACGCAACTGTTCGAAATAGGACTTTCTGAGATCTTCCTCTTCATCCACCTCCCCCACACCTTTCGCATAGCGAGCGGTGTGCTCATCCACGGACAGGACCGTGATCTCGGCATTGTGCTGCTCAGCCAGTGACGTGGCTCGCTGGAGAGCCTTGATAGAGCCTGGCGAACCATCGAACGGAACCAGGATCCTTCTGTAGGGCTGTGACGCGGGTTCTCTCGTCATTCCTTTCAATCCTCACCGCTCAGTCTCATCCGCGGACGCGACCTTCCGACAGGTATGGCCAAACATGGGGGGGGCCCTACCGAGAGCCCAGTATAGCGGAGAGGGTCTCCCCCGCAAAGAAGTGGTGCCGAACAGGGGCTACAGCGGCCGCTGGCGCTGCTGAGCGCAGGTCAGCACCAGGTTCACGGCGCGAACGAGAAGCATCAGGATGACGCCGAGGGCGTGATCGGCCAGGTAACCTCGCCCAATCGGCTCTAGATTCGGGAGACTCGGCGGTCTGTTCTGGCGACGACCCGACCGGTGTCTGAAGTATCGTAGCCACCCAGTTCGCGAGCTACGGCTTTGAAGGACTCGGAGCGAAGGGCATCGAGGAGCACCACAACTTCGAGAGCCTCGCTCCGCGATGCCAGGATCGCGAGGTCGTACCTTTCCCTCGCGAGAGGGATGAAATCCAGGTCGAAGGCTCTTGCCGCCGACTGAATGCCCAGTCCGACGTCGGCGTCTCCACCGGCAACGGCAGCCGCCGCAGCGGTGTGGGTCTCCACTTCGTGCCCGTAGCCCCGCACCATCTCCGGGGCAATGCCCAACTCCTTGAGACGCACGTCCAGCAAGACGCGAGTGCCGGCACCCTTTTGGCGGTTGACAGAGGTAACGTCTGGGCGAGCCAGGTCTAGAAACCCGACAATGCCCTTCGGGTTCCCCTTGGCGACCATCAGCCCTTGCTGACGGTAGACCAGGTTAACCAGCAGCACGTCGTCGCCCGGAAGGATACGCCGCAGGAAGGGGACGTTGTACTCCCCGGTCTCCTCGTCGAGCAGATGGCAGCCGGCGACTTCCGCTTCACCCCTCTCCAGGGCGATGAGCCCGGCCAGGCTGCCAACGTTGGCAGTGGTCACGAGGACCTCCGGATGGGTTCGTCTGAGCTGGCTAATCAGGAGATCTAAAGCCAGATCGTGACTGCCCGCGATCCGCAGGTAGTGCGTAGCCGGGCGCTGGAGTCCCTCGTGAGCCCTCTCTGCCCTCTCGGACCGCAGCTCCCGCCAGCGGGCCCATTGCAGCGCAAGCGCGCCCTCGATCTGCTCCTGGGAATACCCAAGGCTGAGAGCCTCCATCACCGCGCGCCCCAGGAGATCGCGAAGGCGGTCTTCGCGAAACTCGGCCAATCTCCCCGACGCCTCCTCCGCCACGAAGGTGCCTCGCCCTGGAGAGGTAGACACCACTCCAGAGCGCTCCATCTCCAGGTAAGCCTTCGCCGCCGTGTTGACGTTGATCCCCAACTGCGCGGCCAGAGCCCTCACCGGCGGCAGGCGGTCCCCGGGTTTGAGCCGGCCGGTCGCGACTTGGTGGCGGATCTGGTCCACTATCTGTTGATGAAGGGGCTCGCCGGATGAGGGGTCAAGTCGCAGATCCAGTCTGTCACCTCCTTTGTACTACTCCATACAGCACAGATAACACGAGCGCCACCCCCTGTCAATAACGACTTGTCGCTGTGTGTCACTGCTCAGGGAAAATGTCCGGGGCGAGCCTCCTCATCAGGCCGGCCCGCGTCGAGATTAGCTATACTTGTAACAGTTCATATGGTACAATTCGCCAGGAGAGGGCTCGCCTGTCGGCTTCTTCTTGTCAGCGTCCGCTCTTCCCCGCGACGGAAGTGAACCGTATCCGGGGGAAAGCTACTGAGTGCATCGTTCCTTGAGTCACATCCGTAGGGCGGCCCTT
>JAJYNT010000071.1 GCA_021786215.1 Chloroflexota bacterium
TTTTTCTTCATCATGGTTGGGTCAGCAGCACTGTTAAGAACGCGACCAGCTCTGCTCTTCATCCCGGGTCTTGGCGTTGGATATCTTGCATCCAGTCTCCTCATACATCCGCTGATTCTAATGTCATACACACCGGTTGATGTCCTTCGCCACTGGTCTTCCGCCATCCCCTATACCGTCCTCACCTTGGCATACGGTTTATACCTAAGCTATCGTCTATTAACACGTTGGATTGGTCAGACACCAAGAAAGCTTCTTCTCCTGGCCTTAGTGGTGCTGTTATACGGTGGTATCTACTATGAGTGCGAGCGGCTGGCGAGACCCGAGCCCTATTTCGGAGGCGAGGCAAGTCTGTTATGGACCTCAAGTAGTTACCTATTCACCGATCTACTTCAGCACCCAATTCCACTTCCAGCCAGCAACGATCCCAGGAGCGGAATAGAGATTCGAGAAGATATGAAGGCTCAACTCCGTGATTTCGACCTGCGCCGAGTGAACAAATCTGAATCGTACGACTGGTCGACAATGTTTGTGGCTCTTCTTGGAGTGGTGTACGCTGTGGCTATTCCGAGACATGGTGACAACGTGCCGGGCCATCGGAGCGTTTACAACAATAGAGGCACTAAAACGCCGAGCACCTGATCCACGGTCACGTTCGACAGGCACACGCGGTTCCGGCAGAGAGCAGCTTTCTCACGCCCGCAGGGTATGCACAACTGCTCGGCTCGTAGCACCACCACTCTCGGCCCCCTGGGTCCCCACTGGACGGGATCGGTGGGGCCGAAGATCGCCACCGTGGGGGTTCCGACGGCGGCCGCCAGGTGGGTAACCCCCGAGTCGTTGCCCAGGTAGCCCGAGGCGAGGCTCAGTAAGCCCGCGAGCTCCTCCACCCTCAGGCCGGACACCACCGGAGGTGGCTTCCCATGCAGGCTGGCCAGCAACCGCTCCACTACCACCACATCGGCCGGTCCCTGGACCACCACTACCCCCACACCCGCCTCAGCCAGACGATCGATTACCCAGGAGAAACGTTCCACCGGCCACCTCTTCCAGTCGCCGCCGCTCCCCGGATGCAGGGCGACTGTTGGCCGGTCGGCAGCAAGCGATGGGTGCAGGGGATGTCCAGAAGGGGCGGACCCCCTTCTGGCAGGGTCTGGGGTGTCCCCAGAACTGTTAAAGACTTTCTGATACCTACCTATCCCCAACGGCTCCAGTGTCTCCAGCAGGTGATCCGTGGCGTGGCGTCCAGGCGGCGGTAGCGCCGGAGCCCAGAGCACGCGGCGAGCGCCCAACCTCTCGAAGTTGCGGCGCACCGAGCCCTCAGCGTCCCCAATCCACAGCACCACCAGATCGAGATCCCGATAGCGGGAGGCAACCTCCTCGGGAAGCTGAGCCGAGTCGCCGAACAGCGAGGACAGCCCAGCCCGCTCCAGTGGTGCCATCACATCCACGAGACTGGCGGCCAGGGGGAGAACAGCCGACGGAGCTATCAGCTCCAATCTGGCTTGAGGGTAGCCCTCGCGGAGGGTCCTCAGGGCCGGCAAGCCCAGGACGAAGTCCCCGAGGGCACCGCCCCGCATCACCAGGATTCGATCCATCTCAGCTTCCTGCGCAGGTTGGCGACACTCACGAGGAACTCAGGGGAACTCGGGGCATCCGTTGTACCACTCCGCCAAAACCCTACGGTCCGTTGTCGCCGAACAGCTGCGACAGGGTTCCGAAGCTGAAGCCTCGCTGCTTCAGTTTGGCCAGCACGTCCGGCAGCACCTGGGCCGATTGGGGGCTCCCCAGATGCTCTATCAGCACGGCACCCGGAGCAGCATACCTCAGCAGCCGAGCCTCGACGGTGGCCGGCGACACATTATCCCTCCAATCCGCGCTGTCGGCGGTCCAGAGGACACTGTAGTAGCCTTGCTCCGCCGCGGTCCTCAGCACACGGTCGTTGTAGGCGCCATAGGGAGGACGAAACCAGGGACGGGTACTCTTCCCGGTGAGAGCCACCACATCGGATTCCAACCTGTCCAGCTCGGCAATCATCCTCTGGTTCGATACAGTGGTCATGTCGGGATGAGTCGAGCTATGGTTGCCAAACTCGTCGCCGTCCTTGGCCATTTGGACCACGAGCGCCGGGTTCTTCTCCACAAAATCCGCGGTCAAGAATATGGTGGCGTGAACCCCCGCCGCTCGCAAGGCGTCCAGAATAGCCGGGGTGGGCACCGATGAAGCCCCACCGTCGAACGTCAGAGCCAGCTTCGTGCTGTGGTCGGCGTGCGTGATCGCCTCGGGGGTCACGGGTCGCCATGGGGTATCGCTGCGCCATCCCAGCCGGGGGCTCCGATCCGGGGTGGGTAGAACCGGATTCAGGTAGTCGTGCAGGCTGTTAGCAAGCGCGCTGGAGATCAGATCGAGCCCATCCGGAGACTCCAGGATCGCCCGCTCGGTAGCATTGGTGGCGAAGAGTGGATAGGTAGCCACCCAGGGTGATCCCTGGGGCAACCCTTGCGGTCTGCCCGGCGCTTGGTTTCCAGTTTCCTCTACCACGCCACGATCATAGCTGTTGTAGCCAAGCACATCCCAGAGCCCCCCGACGAGATTGCGTTGAAGCCCTTGGGCAAGCCGCCATGCCGCGTCCCCATCACCCCCGAAACGGGTCACGGTGCCCGAAGCATAGGGGGTTGTAGCACTGTTGAAGCCCACAGATAGGCGGACCACCTTATCGGGAAGAGCAACCTGGCTGGAGGAGGCTTGAGGCGCGGTCGATGCCGCCCCCTCCGGTTGGTCAAACCCGATCAGATAGCTGCGCGGCGTAATACTCTCCACTGCCACTCCCGCGGCTTTCAACCGGGCCACCACCCCATCCATCAGCAGCTGTGATGCCCTGTCCGCGTCGAAATCCGCGGGAGCAACCCCGTGGGAGCCATCGACAACGAAAAGCACGGGCAACCGATCCTGCGCGGAGAGTTGGGGAGGCGGATCCCCAAACATGTTTGGGGAAAATATGATCATGGCCAGGGCAAGGAGGAGAGGCGGAAGCACGACGACCTCCGAGAAGGTGCTCTACCGAGGAGACAGGAGAGCCGTCCTCTCCGGTTCTGCGGCGCGGGCGAACTTCTGCTCAGCCACAACGATATGCCAGCCAACACCCGCTGTCAATTCCACGTTTCCGAGCTTCCTGCAGCCATCAGATTAGACGGCCATGCCTCGTTACTCAGTCTCGTCGTTGGGCGGTTGTGCCCTACCCCTGCTTCAGCTCACCTACCCGCTCGAACAGGTCGGACTCACGGGACAGTGGCGCACCGACCCTGCTCTCGGCCAATACGTAGCACTCCTCCCTGAAGAACTCTCTCAGCACATCCCTGGGTAGCAGCGCATATGGATGATCCTCCGGGATCTGAGTCTGGTGGGCCGCTATGGCAGCCAGCTTGGTATCCACATACCTGCCGACGTCGACGCAGGTGGTTACGTCCGCTTCCGGGGTCCCAAATGTATCCCAATCCCGGCTATCCCAGGCTGTGTGAGGTTGCAATCGGGCTGCCTGCTCGCCCATCCGCACGAACCGCTCCCGAGGAGGAGCCACGTAGTATAGCTTCAGAGCTGTCCACGGCCTCAGCCCATCCCGAAAATGCCGCGGAAAAGATGACTTGTCCCCTGCTCGATGGAAAGCGTCCGTCGCCATCTGGCTCACCGCGATGTGATCCGCATGGCCGTAGACCCCGTCGGGCCCGAAGGTGAAGATCACCTGAGGCATCAACTCACGGATCGCCCTCACCATCTTCCCGGTGCACTCCTCCTGATCGATGCCCATCAGGGTACCATCCACGTAGTCCAGGAATCTCAGCTCCCGAATTCCAAGGATGGAACAGGCCAACCTCAACTCCTGCTCCCTCACCTGACCCAGGTTATCGCGTGTTGCCAGCGCTGGATCGCTGATCTCCCCGGCCTCACCCCGGGTGGCACACAACAGGTAGGTGGACACCCCTTCTTCTCCGTACCTGGCCAGAGTCCCTCCATTGCCGAAAGACTCGTCATCCGGATGAGCAAAGATCGCCATGAGTGAGAGCTTCTCCACCTTCTCCATCTATCTTCCCTACCTCCCCGACATCAAGTGCGAGATACCGAGGTGAGAGCAGACACCCGTCCCAGCCTCTGGGTCGGTGGTGCCTTTCCATGCCCGGCTCAAGGTCTCTGCTTGAGGCGTGAGCATTCTCTATACCCGTCGCTGGCGCACCTCTTGTGGACCGCCGCGTGACCGCATGAAAGAAAGGGGGAAACCATGATTGAGTTCTGGATACCGGGTGCTGGGTGCTGGCATCTCGACCTCGAGATCCAGCAGTTCGGCGGAGCCATTGTCGGGATGCAGCCGCCCGGCTGTCAATCGGGTTTGGGTTTGCGGTCCGAGGGCTGAGGGTGACGGGCCACGGGAAGGGTGAAGCTGAAGCTACTTCCACGTCCTGGATGGCTCTCCGCCCATATTCGGCCACCGTGAGCTTCCACCAGTCCCTTAGTGATGTACAGCCCAAGCCCCAGACCTTCGCGTGTTTCCCTGGCTGTTCGGGTTCGGCGATATCGCTCGAACAGATGAGGCAACTCCTCCGGAGATATGCCCGGACCGATATCCGACACCGTGGTCGCCACCTGCCTCTCCCGCCTGGACAGGCTCACCCGGATCTCTGTGCCTGGGTCGGAGTACTTGAAGGAGTTGGTCAGCAGGTTCATCAATATCCGGTCGAGTCGATTCGGGTCGGAAAAAACCCGCGGAAGATCGGGTGGCGCATCGATCACCAGACGGCTGACGTCCAGGGTGCCGGCAAGCCTATCCTTCAACTCCAGCAGAAAGGCGTGCAAGTCCACGGCCGTTCGCTCGAGGGTCAGCTGCCCGGACTCCATCCTGGCTCTGTCCACCAGATCCTGGATCATGGCGTTCATCCGCTGGGAACTGGTGATAATAGCCTCCACACTACGCCCCTCGCGTGCGGCCAAGCCCGCTCTGCCCAGCACTCGCTGAAGCAGTTGGGCCTGCCCCTGGATCACGGTCAGCGGCACCCGCAGATCGTGAGAGATCATGTGGACATACTCATCCCGCTCCTGCTCCCGAACTCGAATCTCCTCGGCCATTCGGTTGAAGGCAGCTGCCAACGCTGCCAACTCCAGCAGCCCTCCGCCCTCGACCCGATGTGTCAGATCTCCACGCGCAACAGCCAGCGCATGCTCCTCCAACCGCCCTATGGGATCGACGATCCGCCGAACAATGAGAATGGCCCCCAACACGGCCAGCGCCACCACCACCAGAAACGCCACCGAGTCACCGATCAGTTCCCCAATTATCAGGGCCGTCGCCTCCGACTGGAGGCTACTGGCAGAGGCAACCCAGCCAATGGGAGTGATGGGGACAAATCCCCCCATCCTCTCCGCTCTATCGATGACCGACTTGAAGCTGCCCTTGACCTCCTGTCCCTTCAGGGCTTCATCGATCAAGGGATCTGTACCCGCGAGATCGCGCTTATCGAAGGGCAGATTGATAGGGGGGTCGCGGAACACCAGAAAACCACGAGAGTCGAGCACAAGAATGGACGATCCCGCGGCGCGCTTCACGTTCAACACCCCCCCGAGACGGGACGGGTCCACTGACGCGACGACAATGCCTTGAAGCCTGCCAGCGCCGTCCCTGATGCCCCGAGCGATGGTGAAAGTCAGCTGTCCATTGACCCGACTGACAAACAGGTCACTAACCACCTCCGTTTTGCCAGCCACGATCTGCCGGAAATAGGGGCGATCGCCAACCTGCCGCCCAACGAGCTGGGGTTCGCTGGACGCGATGACCTGCCTCTGGGGATTCACCCACGCAAATTCGCGAATGGAAGGATATGCGCTGTTGTTCGACTTCAACAGCTGTGTCTGCTGCGCGGGCGTAGGGGGCGGTTGCAGGGTAAGAGCGTCTCCGAGGGCCAACTCCTGGTGAGACACGTCCGCCACGTAGTCCTCGAAGGTCTTGCCTATGGACCGGGCCAACACCAGATTAAATTGGAGCTCATCGTTATACCGGGTTTGAAACCAGCTGTAATAGATGCCCCCTATGATCGCCATGATGGGAAGAAACACCAACAACAAGAGGAGAATCAGGTTCCCCCGAACGGTACGAGGGGCAAGCCGGCTCAGCCTCGACCTCACTCTTCGCATCAGGCGAACGGCGAGACCGGGGCCCTCCCCTGTTTCGATGTAGCTCCCTCTCCTCATCGCGCTGTCTTCCTGCTGCCCCTATTTCGTGCGGCGAAACAAGCACCGCGGGGGCCGGCCAAGGATAATCCGGCAATCGCGGTGCCACTGACATTCCGATTGCTTCCGGGGCGTTGGCACGAACCATAAATGCAGGCGAGAGCAAGACTCTTGACAAGGCTGAAGGAGCGCGCCTACAATGGCGACCGGATAGAAAACCTTTTCTGAAAGCGCTTGCTAAGTGGAAAAGCGGTCCTCCACAATCCAGGATGTCGCGTCCAGGGCCGGGGTGTCCATAACCACCGTCTCCAGGGTTCTAAACGACACCGGCTACCCCATGCGCCCCGAGACCAGGCAACGGGTCCAGGAAGCCATCGATGCCCTGGACTTCCGCCCCAGCCCCCTGGCCAGGGGACTTCTGGGCAAGTCCACCCGAACCATCGCCCTGATCATCCCCGATATCTCCAACCCATACTACCCCCTCCTGTCCCGAGGTGTCGAGGATGTCGCCAGCGAGCAGGACTACACCGTTATCTTCTGCAACACCGACCGCAAGCTCGCCAAGCTGCGCAGCTACCTGGAGGTGTTGAGGGAGAAGCAGGCAGACGGGATCATCTTCGCCGGGGGAGGCATCGAGAGCGATGGGGAATCGATCCAACTGGAAGAGCTGGGTGGTCCGGTGGTGCTGGTAGGCAGACATCGGTGGCCCTTCCCTTCTGTTCAGGTGAACAACCTGGCCGCCGCCTACGAGGCCACCTCGCACCTGCTGGGCCTGGGTCACCGACGCATCGCTTTTCTGGGTGGTCCCCGCAACCTCACCAGTGCCCGGGACCGGTTGAAGGGGTACCGCCAGGCCATGGAGGAGCTGAGCGACGGCGTAACGGAGGAGCTGATCCAGGGTGGGGATTTTGCCTTCGAGAGCGGTTATCGGCTAACGGTGTCCATTCTGGATAACGCCAGCCGGAAACCCACAGCCCTCTTCGCCGCCAACGATCAGATGGCCCTCGGGGCGATGTCCGCGGCCTTCGACCTCGGCATCGACGTGCCGAATGAACTGGCCGTGGTGGGGTTCGATGATGTCCCCGCCGGTCGCTACGTAAGGCCCAGCCTCACCACCATCGCCCTGCCCACCTATGAGATGGGCGCTTCGGCCGCACGGCTGCTGCTGAGAACCCTGGCCGGGGAACCCGTCGAGCACCCCCTCTACCTGCCCACCCGACTTGTTGTGAGGCAGTCGTCGGGCAAGCCGATTACGCCAATAACGAAATCGCAATGACTGCAAGGAGGAACACCTTGGCAAAGCTAGAAAAGTACAACCTACTGGAGATGCCCTGGACCGACGTGGCCGAGTGGATCAAGGCCGGCAACGACGTGGTGATGATCCCCGTGGGGAGCATGGAGAAGCATGGACACCACGTGCCCCTGGGGGTTGATTCCTACACCACCATGGGTAGCGTCGAGAGAGCCGCCGTCAAGGCGAATGTCCCCTTCTCCCCTCTCATGCCCTTCGGACACTCACCTCATCACATGGGCGAGGCCGGATGGGGAACCGGCAGCATCTCACTTCCCGCCGACGTCTATCGAATGGTTCTATACTCGATCGGCCGCAGCCTGATCTTCGCCGGTTTCAACAAA
>JAJYNT010000101.1 GCA_021786215.1 Chloroflexota bacterium
TGCACCGTCCGCTCCAGGATCACCCGCAGGGTGTCCTTATCCCGATCTCCAAGCTCCCCAAGAAGCTCGTCCAGTGGCATGCTTGCACGGGTCCTCGTGTCCTCCTGGTCTGTGCAAAGGGTCGGTGGCACGGTGGCCCACTCCTGCCCCTCTTCAGGGCCAGGTTGGGTCCCGCTATTTACACCAACATACGGGACGTGACCGAGGCGCCTGACGAGAGTCTCCGGAAGGCACCTCGCTGCGCACGGTTGTTTGGTCAAGCCGCGGCATCCTGCTGCGGGGTGACAGGGTCGTCGGCGATCGTATCTCGAGCTTGCGCGACGGACATCTGGGACCGGCGGACGGTGCACCTCGGGGCGTCCGTTGTCCTCTCTACCGCCAAGAGTGGGCCGTCACGTCTTGGACCGGTCCCGGTTCCTGTGTGCTGAGGGCCAAGGCGGAGGTGAAAATCGGATACGGAAAAATCCCCATACGCGCTCAGCCCGCCGGGCTTGGTCTGGCTCATCCGTCGGCCCACCACCACGCGGCGAAGCTCATGCAGATTGCGCTCCACCGCGGCGATGCTGGCCGCGGTGAGCAGCTCACTGGGTCTCCCGGGAGCAGCGGAGCTGGCCATGCCGCTCTAGGATCTGGACCAGGCCCCCATGGAATGGTTGGAGCCGCTGAGAGCAGAGGTAGTCGGAGGCCTCCCAGCAGACCTTGAGTGCGGACCTAAAGGCTGGGCCGTACAGCCTTTGCCGCGGGACCCGCTTCCACGCTGGCAATCTCCGCCGTCCCCTCAGCACCTTGACCGCGTACTCGCGCCCGTACCCAGAGGCCAGGCAGAACGAGTCCAGCAGCTGTCCCTTCTCCACCGGGCCAGCCCCTCGGTACCTGGCCCTCAGCTCCTCCGCCAGCTCGTATCGCTCCCGGATGCGCATCGGCCCGGCTCCCTCGCTGCCGGTCTCCGGCGGCCGACCCTCGGTGTCATTCCTTGTTGAGGGAGCGATCGCCCCAGGGTGCGATTCTCGCTGAGGCAATGCGGGGCCTTGACACGCCATACACCAGCGACTACACTATACCGCAAGCGCTTCCACTATGCTGAAAGGGTGCCCTGAGTATGAGACTTGTCACATTCGACTCGAGGAGCAGCGACTCGGCCGCGCACCTCGGATGCCTCTCAGGCGACGTAGTTATTGACCTGACCGCCGCAGGTCACTCCGTTGGGGGCGCAGCTGCGACCGTGTGCCAGAGCATGGACGCACTAGTGAAGTCGGGGGCTGAAGGTCTGGGCATTGCGAAACAGGTGGTCGAGAAGGAGGGGTCCAACCCAAAGTTGCGAACCGGCCTCCAGGACGTATACCTACGCGCACCACTTCCATATCCAAACCAAATCTTCGCTGTAGGCCGCAACTATCGAGAGCATGCCGAAGAAGCCGGAGCTGCACTCCCTACCATGCCACGACTGTTTCCGAAGTGGCCGTCTACTGTTATCGGACCCGGAGCCGCCGTAATAAAGCCAAGTCGCACCGAGCAGTTGGACTGGGAGGTTGAGCTCGCCGTTGTGATCGGGCGCGACGCTAGTTTCGTCTCTGCCGAGCGGGCTCTCGACCACGTCTTCGGATACACGATTTTGAATGACGTAAGCGCCCGCGACATCCAATTCAGTAAGCCGGAGCAGCTGACGCTAGCCAAGAACTTCCGCACATTCGCTCCCCTCGGCGGTTGGATCCTTACGCGAGACGAAGTGCCAAACCCCGGCAAGCTCAGTGTTCGCTCGTGGGTCAATGGTGCTTTGATGCAAGACTCCACTACTGAATACCTAATCTTTGACGTCCCAACGCTTGTCTCATTCATCTCCGAAGTGACCGACCTTCACCCAGGCGACATTATCTCCACCGGCACACCATCGGGAGTCGGATGCTTCCGCGAGCCACCGATCTACTTGAACGATGGAGATGTAATGAAAATGCAGCTCGCTCAGAATGACCAGGTGCTCTGCGAACTCATCAATCAAGTCTCGTCCGCATCCTAACTACGGTAGTAGACGACCCAACTCCTTGGAGGCGTAACCATCAATGACAAACATAGTGGACATCAGCTTGGCGCTTGACGCGGGCTACCGCATGCACACCCCGGAGGGAGTCAAGAACGTCCAACTTGAGTTCGAAACCATCAAGGACTATCCGGGGGGAGCCGGGCAGTTCGTGAGTGCCGTTCATATGCGGCTTCATAACGGTACCCACGTGGACGCTCCGATGCACTTCGTCGAGGGCGGGCCGAGCATAGACCAGGTTCCCCTCAGCGCATTCTACGGACCAGGCCTAATGGCAGACCTTACCCACGTTGCGCTAAACGCGCCGATAACCAAGGAACATCTTGAAAGCGCGTTTGCCGGAAGGGAACTGGCAGGACAGCGCGTGTTTCTCCGGACGAACTGGAACGACCACTTTGGCGAGGCAGAATACGAAGAAAGCTCCCCGTACATTAGTGTAGGAGCAGTCGACTGGCTGGCCTCCCAGCACCCGGCCTTGGTGAGCTACGACTACTCGCACGGGAAGGACGACCCGGATGCGCCGCGACGCTACTACGCCGTTCGCACCTTTCTTGAGAACGGAATCGTGACAATGGGATATGTGACACGGCTGGACCGCATCGACTCAGCCAGGCCCTTTACGGTCTCGGCCTTTCCCTTGGCCTTCAAAGGGGTAGAGTCGAGTCCAGTACGGGCGGTGCTAGTACAAGAGTAGGGCCTGATCGGCGCATTGCAAGGTCGAACCATTGAACGAAATGGTACCGGGAGATTGGGGGCGAGGCGCGTTTGAGGTCCGTTGGTGGGAGATGGCCGCGTCACATGATGAAGGCCCTGTTAAGCTGACCCATCCGTGTTGGGGCGGCCCACAGTGCTGATCGACGTCGCTGAAGTGAGCGTCGTTTTCAATACTGCACAAGGGTTCGTGGTAGCACTGAATACGCTTAGCATTCAAGTGGACGCTGGGCAGTTTGTTTGCGTTGTTGGTCCGTCTGGCTGCGGCAAGAGCACCTTGCTATCGGTCATGGCTGGCTTGGAGCATCCTACGACCGGGTCTGTCCGGGTGCGTGGACATGTACTAAAGGGGCCAAATGCTGACGCTGGGGTGATGTTCCAGAAGGACCTGTTAGTAGATTGGCGGAACGTTTTGCGCAACGTAACGCTTCAGTATGAGATGCGCGGTATTAGAGTCCTTCCTGAACATGAGCGGCGAGCGCGCCTGCTCTTGGACAGCGTCGGCATTGGGCAGTTTGCCGAGAGCTATCCGTATCAGCTGTCTGGGGGTATGAGGCAGCGGGTAGCGATCTGCCGAGCCTTGGTGCACGATCCACAACTTCTTCTTCTGGACGAGCCCATGGGGGCACTCGATACGATTACTCGCGAGCAACTCAACTTCGATCTGGCCAAGATCACTGCTGACGATACGAAGACGACTGTCCTCGTGACGCACAGCATAGAAGAGGCAGTGTTTCTTGCAGATCGCGTGGTAGTGCTTTCGGCCGCTCCAGCGAGCATTGTCGCGGACATTTCCGTGGCACTGCCACGTCCTAGGTCGGTCTGGCCGATTGCCGAGCCCGCCTTTAGCCCATATCTCAAGGCAGTGCGCGATGCCCTAGAGGCGGGAGGCGCCTACGATGCCACAGTCAGTCGCTCGTAGCCCTGTGCGCCTAGGCCCGTCGGAAGACGGCAGTCGAGGGATGAAGACGGCCACTTCAGGGAATGGAGGCCGAACAAGAGCGTTGGCAGCCCAGTTCGGCTGGGCATGCGCTGGCTTCGTACTTCTTGTAGCGGCGTGGCAAGTGGTAGTTGTCTTCGCGCGTCTCCCCGCCGACATCGTTCCCGCCCCAGCATCCGTCGCCGACCAATTGGTACGCCACTGGGCGATTCTTGCAAGCAACGCGTGGGTTACACTTCAAGAGATACTGCTAGGCTTCGTGATCGCAGTCAGTTGTGGAGTCATAGTCGCCATCGGGATCGCTTTCTCGCGCACAGTCGAGCGGTTGCTATACCCGCTCATAGTGGTTTCCCAGGCAATACCAAAGATTGTCGTGGCTCCTCTCTTTCTCCTCTGGTTTGGCTTCGGGCTCACGACAAACGTTCTGGTGGCGATGCTCGTCGCCATCTTCCCTGTCATTGTCAATACGACTTTGGGCCTGACAGCGATCGATCGCGATCTCATTCGACTGGCGCGAGTGATGGGCGGCAGCCGCGCGCGGGTGTTTCTGAAGATGCGCCTCCCGTACGCGATGCCGAGCATATTTGCGGGGCTCAAGCTGGCGATTACGTTCGCCACACTCGGAGCAGTTGCGGGGGAGCTGGTAGCTGGTCAGGCCGGCCTGGGGTATATCGTCACGTTCGCGTCGGGAAGCCTCGACGCGGCACTCAGCTTCGCGGCGATTGTGGTGCTTTCTGTCCTCGGCGTGCTGCTATTCTACGCCGTCGTGGCAGTGGAGCGAGTCGTGTTGGGCTGGAGACCTCCGGCCGAAGCGCGGTAACTCATGTGTTCTTGAATAGCATGATTGGAGGGAATGGAATGGTAGAGGTGGTGGCATGCTAATGATTCAGAGGCTAAGGATCGTTTCGGCCTGCGTGGTGTTTGGCGCCTTGGGAATCGGGTTGGCGGCGTGTGGAGCTGCCGGGACCAAGCAGCCTGCTGCGAAGGTGGCGAGTGTCTCACTATTGCTGAACACTCCGCCTTCAGGGATTAATGCCGCTGTTTACGAGGCGCAAAAGCTCGGCTATTATGCAAAGGAACACTTGAGCGTGACGATTCTGTCGGGCACTTCCTCAGCTACGACGGTTGAGGCTGTCGCAGCGAACAAGGCGACTGTGGGGTTCGCCATCCCTTCGAACGCGCTCGAAGCGTCTGCTCAGGGGAGCAAGGTGGTGTCAATTGGGACCGCGTTTGGTAGGAACGGACAGGGCGTCTTCGTGCCCGACAACTCCGGTATCACCTCGCTCAGGCAGCTCACACACGTGACTATTGGTGTGCTGGGCTCCTCGTTCGAGGCAATTCTGAACGACTTGCTGACGTCGTTGGGAGTCAACCCTGCAACGAACAAGTATGTAGTGTTTCTCACGCCTGCGGCAATGATACAGAGCTACAACTCTGGGGGTACTGGCGCTGTGGTCACGCAGATACCGTTTGGGGCGCCATTGATTGACCCCGTGCGGCCGTCCAGGGGTCTGCTCGAGGCTAGCTATGGGATTCAAGGCGGTAGCTACAGCTTTGTTGCGAGTCCGCAGACACTGAAGCAGGAGCCATCCGTGCTAGCGCGGTTCCTGACCGCGACGTACGAGGGCTTCGCGGCGGCGAACCGTAACCCCGCCAGCGCAGCGGCGGCGGAGGGCAGCTATGTACCGGGGCTCGATGTCTCGGCTGCCCGCCAGCAGTATCAGCAGTTCATGGCTTACGAGTGCAGTGCGGCGATGGCTGGGCACACTCTGGCGTATCAGGCTCCGAGCGACTGGACTAGCATGGCTGTTTCGTTGGCCGCCGTCGGGGCCATTCCTGCCACGCTGAACGTGGGGTCGGTGTATACGAACGAGTTTGAGTCGTCCGGATCGGCCGTGGAGTGCAAGTGACCGGGGTTTGTTGGGGCTGGGCCGCTGATCAGGCGTGGTCAGTCGCCTGGTGGTGAGCGGTTGTGGCTTTTGGATGAAGCGTGTGAGGCGGGAAGGGGGGTGAGCGATGCGCTTACCCCCCTTCAGGGGGGAGTCGAGGGGCGTGGCGTTGGAGGCTCTCGTACTGCATGCCGGGTCGTTAGATTGCTTGAGGTGTTGTCCGGCGCAAGCAGTCCGCTTCGGCTGAGCGAATTGGCACGACAGCTAGACGTGCCTGTGAGCTCTACTCAAGTGCTTTTGAAGGAGCTGATGCGGTGCGGCGCCGTAGCGATGACAGATCAGAGGGAGTATGTCCGTGGTCCCCGTCTGGTAGCGCTGGGCGCTCGTGTTGTTGCGAGTCTGGACGTAGTCAGGCTTGCCGAGCGGCGCATGGTTGAGCTCGCGTCGGAGATGCACGAGTACGTGTACCTTGCACTTCCTGTTCCAGAGGGCATCATGTATGTGTCGCGCGTTGGTACGTCGTCCCATAACTTGCGGGTCGAGATTCCTTTGGGTGTCGCGCGTCCCTTGCATGCAACGGCCGCAGGGCAAGTTTACCTAGCGTATGGTAGTCCGGACGCGGTCGAGCGCGCCATTTCTCGTGCTCCGCTTTCGGCCGAGACGCCGCATACAATTACGGACGTAAGTGCTCTGCGTGCGCGGATCCAGTTGGTGCACACGCGGGGGTATGCGGTGACGGAGGAGGAGAGCATAGAGGGTGTTGTGGGACTATCAGCACCTGTGAGGACTGCAGGTGGTGCGCTGGCGGGTGCACTCACTATTTCCTTTTTTCGGGGCCGTTCAGAGTTTGGTCAAGAGGTAGTCGTCCGTCGGCTCGTGGACGCGGCCTGCGATGTGAGCCGCGCTCTGGGTTGGAGCGGCAACGCGTAGCTTACGGCAAGGCCCGCGAGCCTTGGCGTACGTCCGCGGCCGATGGCGGCTTGCGCCCCCCCGCCACCTCCCGTTCCTGCTCCAGCGCTTGCTCCAAGATCCGTTGCACCCGGACAACATCGACCACGTCCAGGGCGAGGGTCTTGGCGCAGGCCTGTCCCACTCGCTCGGCTCCATAGCGTTTCACCAGCCCGAGCAGCCGGTAGACCTGGCGCATGCGGGTCCAGGGCAGCGGCCCAGCCAGCAGCTGGGTGGCGTAGATCCCGACCGGCTCGCCATGGCCGGCTGCCACGCGCTGGAGGTACTCCAGGTCGCCCATGGCATACCCGCGCTTCTCCTGGGGGAGGTCCTCGGGCTGGGTGGATCGCCCGCCGGGGGCCTGGCGGACGTGCTCCCGCAGCACGACGCCGTGGTAGGAGATCCTCACCAGGCGGCTGTCTGCCCGCACGTCGACCTGCTCCCCGAGGTGGCCACCGGGCACCGAGTAGAGCGCCTTCCCAACGGAGATGTGATGGTCCCGGGCCACTTTGGGGTGGGCGTAGATGGGTACCTCGTAGCGGCTCCGGGGGACCGGCAGCAGGTGCGCCAGCTCAACCTGCTGGAAGTGCTCCAAGGGACGCCGCCGAGTGGTCCCATGGATCCGCGTCCCGGCCTCCTCCAGGCACCAGCGCCGCATCCCCGCCCGGCCCGCGGCGAGGTCCTGGAAGTTCTCGCCGGCAAACCCCGCCTGGCGGCAGTAGGGCACGGCGCGCTCGACCCGCGGCTTCTGGGTCGGAGATTTGATGATGCAGGGGTCGACCACAAAGCCCCGGGCCTGGGCGTACTCCAGGAAGCCCTGGTTGAGGACGGGGTGGAGGGGGTCCGCCTTGACCACGATCGCCTTCAGGTTGTCGCTGATCACCACCCTGAAGACCCCGCCAAAGAAGATCCAGGCCTCCTCGAACCCCTCGATGACCTCCTCCAGGCTCTCCCCGAAGGTGAGCCAGCAGAACATGTGGCGGCTCACCACCGCTGTCAGCACCAGCCCCTTGACCAGCCGTCGAGCGGTCCCCAGGCGGCCCAGCAGCCCCATCCGCCCAAAGTCGGCTTGCAGTTCCTGCCCGGGCTCCCCATCGTCCACCCGGACGGTCTCCCGGTGAGTTCCGAAGCCCAGCTCCAACACGCAGTACCGGTGCAGCGTGCGGTACGGCACCACCACCCCGCGCCGTTGCAGCAACACCCGGATCTTGGTCAGGCGCAGGCCCTCTTCCACCCACTGCTTCAGCAGACCGTGCTGGCCCGCCAATGCCGCCCAGGCCTCCCCGTGCCAGCCGCCCGGGCGCCCGGGCTGGAG
>JAJYNT010000224.1 GCA_021786215.1 Chloroflexota bacterium
GGCCTTCAGCAGGATTCTTCAACATCCGGTTCTGCGCTCCCTACCCTTTGTACTGGAGGTCCCCGGTCTCGACAAGCAGGGGCCGGACAGGCCCAACATCGAGACCATGCGAAGACTTGCGGAGGTGGGCAATGCTTAGTCTGCGATCGCGGGCCCTGGAGCGGCCGTGGGTTATCGGTCATCGTGGGGCATCCGGCGAAGCCCCGGAGAACACATTGCCGGCCTTTCGTCTAGCACTGGAACAGGGCGCGGATCTGATCGAGACAGACGTGCATCTGACAGCCGACGGGGTGCCGGTGATCATTCACGACCACTCGCTGGATCGCACTACCAACGGCCATGGTCTGGTGCGACAACACACCCTGGTCCAACTGAAGGAGCTGGATGCCGGCTCATGGTTTTCCACCGACCACGGCGGAGAACAGATCCTCACCCTGGACGAGATGCTCGACTGGGCCGCGGGCAAGACAGCCATCTCAATCGAGATAAAGAACGGGCCGATCCACTATCCGGAGATCGAGGACCGAGTCATCGATGCCCTCCGGCGCCACGATATGGTGACACAGGCCATAGTAATCTCCTTCGACCATCGAGCCATCCTGCGTCTGAAGCAGCACTGCCCCGAACTTCTGGCCGGCGTTCTGTTCGCCTGCACCCCGGTTTCGGCCTCAGAGCTGGCTCTCCAGGCCGCGGCCGACTGCCTTCTGCCTCACTGGGCAAGTCTAAGTCGAGAGATGGTGGATGAGGCCCACTCCAGTAACCTGGCCGTGAGCCCGTGGGTGATCGACCAGAAGGCAGAGTTCGAGTGGGTAATGGCCCAAGGCGTCGACTCTATCGCCAGCAACTACCCAGGCAGGATCATTTCGTGGATGAACGAGATGGGGATGGGGCCACTGGCAGGGTAAAGCCGAAGCTGCTCCCCTTCCCGGGTATTCCTTCACTCTCCACCCACACCCTCCCGCCGTGTAGCTCAACCAGACCCTTGGCGATCGCCAGCCCCAGTCCAGTCCCCCCGAAGGGACGGCGCGACGAGGAATCCACCTGGTGAAACTTCTCCCAGATCCTCGCCTGATGCTCGAGAGGTATGCCCACGCCGGTGTCGGTCACCATAATGGCGATGCTCTCGAGGCTCTTGTCCGCTTCGGAACGCTCCCCGTGGGCACCATTCACCTGCTCGGGCCTCGCCAACATGCTGACATTGCCCCCATCAGGAGTGAACTTGATGGCGTTGGAGAGCAGGTTCCCCAGAATGCGCTGAAGCTGCTCCTCATCGGCGAGGACGAGAGGCAGGTTCTTCGAGACGGAATGGATCAGGCGAATCTTCTTGGTGGCCGCCAGTACGCTCACCGCCGCGAGGGCCCGTTCGGCAGCCGCGTGCAGGTCCACCTCTACGACAGTCAGCTCCTGCTTCCCGGCCTCAAGTCTGGAGGTATCCAACAGATCATTGATCAGCTCAAGGAGCCGCTGGGCCGCCACGCGGACGGACTTCAGCGCTTCCTCCTGTCTCCGCGCAAGCGGCCCCCTGAGACCTCGCAGCAGGATGTCGGTGTACCCCATCACCGCGGTGATCGGCGTACGGAGCTCATGGGACACGACAGCCACAAACTCATCCTTCATCCTTTCGACCTCTCGTTCGGCCGTCACGTCCCGAAGCACCACAACGGCACCGCTAATGGCCCCCGCCTCGTTTCGCAGCGGGCTAGCGCTGGCACTGAGCACCCTTTCTCTCCCGGCACTCGAAACCGACAGACTTTCTCCTAGCACAACAGCCCCGTCCAGGGCCCGAGGCACCAGTAGCTGCTCGTTCGATGAGACCCTTCTGCTCGGTCGAGACTCTCTTTCAGGAGACAACATTCTACACCCCAAGAGGGACTCGATCTGCTCCGCCAACATCCGCTGGGCCGCCGCGTTGACCACGGAGATGTCACCCACTTCGTCCGTGACCACGACTCCATCTGCCATCTGGGAGATGACCGCTTCCAGGTGGAGCCGCTGCGCCTGACTCTCCTGGAACAGCCGGCTGTTCTCGATGGCGACCCCCATCCTGTCGGACAGATCCGTCGCCAAAGCGAGATCTGACTCGTCCAGAGGCTGTCTTTCATGTACCGACGCGATCACCAGAACACCGACGGTGCGCCCTCGGGCCCTCAGCGGCACCACCACTCGAGAGTGGGGTGAGATCCTGCGCCACGACGGGATCTCCTCCATCGATTGAGCCATCTGCTGGATCTCAGCCGCGATCTCGTCTCTCGAGATCTCCGGGGCCAACACCGGATCACCACTTTGAGCAACCAGTCCGACCACCCCCTGGCCCAGAGCAACGGGTTGCCTCGCCAGCATCTCTCGACCGGAAGCCACCAACTCCTCGTCAACATGGGAAAAGGCCACCAGTTGAAGCGATCTCGCCCGATCGTCCAGAAGGTAAAGAGCGCACCAGTCGCCCACCACCTCGGTAGCCATTCGGGCCACCCGTTCGAGCCCCTTATCTAGCTCAGCGCTGCTGGTGAGGATGGTGCCCACTTCGGAAAGAAAACGAGATCTACGCTCAGCCTTCTCCAGTTCTCGAAGTTTCTCCCTAAGCCGTTCGTCGGTCTGCTCGTAGAGTTGCGCGTTCTCTATGGCAAGGCCCAATTGGTATCCAATCGCCGTCAAGAGATCCACATCACGCGGTGCAAAACTCCTGTCCGCCCGACTGACGACGGCAATCGTTCCCAATCGCCTCCCCTTGCTGACTATGGCAGCGCAGGTGCAGGCTCCGAGGGGTGCCATCCGCCACATCGACGCCTCTCGAGCCCGCACGAACTTCGAATCTTCTGTGGAAGAAGGTACGGACAGATCCCACGGCGGGGCCACCTCGGTGGACAAGTGCATCGGATGATAGTGGCATTCCTTCACGGCGTCGGAAGGCAGCCCCTTCCATACGGACAATCTCATCCGCTCGGTTCCATCAACCAGCAGGAATATGGCGCCGGCCTCTGCATTCATGACCGCCATTACCTTTTCGATAGCGGATTCGAGGATCTCGTCAGGCTTCAGGCTACTGCTCAACGCCACAGCTATATCGTCGAGGGCATCCAACTCTCGGTTTCGAGCATCCAGTTCACCAACGGTTCGCTCCAGACTGTTCTTCGCCTCTGATAGCTGTCTGTAAGGGCGTTGCACCGCGGATACGAGAAGCGCCTTGAATATCAGGTAGTACACGATCACGTTGTAAACATGCCCGAGCAGGTTGTACACGTCAGACGGACTGCGATAGGTGGCGAATGCAAGCCCAGAAAAGGCGTTGGCGATCAGGGCAGCCATCACCAGCAAGATGGCCTCATCCCCGTTGGCCCGATAGCTCCTGAGGTAGGGGGCCAGCGCAACCACTGTGACCGCAACGGTCCCATACTCCAATGCGACCTTCAGCGGTGTTAGCCCCTTCCCGTCGACATAGAGGGGCGGCAAGTCCCGGTTAAGATAGGAGATCGACAGCAGAGCCACGCTGCAAACCACCAGGGTGGCACCAGCCAGGAGGTAACGCCTGAGGAACCGATTCCGGCTGTCCGGCCGAACGTAGGCCGCGCCCCAAAGCACGAGTGCAGTCCAATAGCTGGCACTCACCCAAAAGTAGAGCGACTTTCGAACGGAGTTTTCCGTCAAGAAAGGAGGCATGGCCTCCGAGGACAGGGCATGCATTGTGGACAGAGCAGCGACACCCAGAAATCCGGTGGACACGAAGAGGCTCTGAGCGTTGTGGTTCTGCTTCGAGGCCTCCCAGTTGACTATGAAGACGGCAAAGCTGACCAGTATGCCGGCCAATTCCAGCAGAGTGTGCAGCAGCAGGTATCGGTCAAGGGGAATGACGAAGTAGAGGCGAGCGTCGAAAAGGTTGATCACCGCGAGTAGGCTGCCGAGGGCGACAGCCATCAGCAGTAGCCCCTCTTCAGATCGCCGCAGCTTTCTGGATACCACCCGTTCCTCCACCCTCAAGCTCAGGCGGCTACCACTGACCCACTCCGGTTGAATCTGCCTTCCACAGCATAACACAGCGCCCTGGTTCTGAGACAAACAAGCTGTGGCATATTCTCTGCTTCGATTGCCCAATTATCCCGCAGCGGTGAAATGCGTTAGCCACGTCTGCTGGAGAGCACGTGAAATAGGAGGAAAAGGTGGCTGCCAACATCGGCAAAGCGGCTGTGTTGACCATGGGTGAGGCCCTCGAACTCTATTACGACCTGCTGCAACAGTCGAAGGGGATGGAACAACAGGTCCGTCTGCTCAGAGACAGAATACTCCAGGCCATCGCCTCGCTTAAGACCGATAGAGTCCTGATCGATGGCTATGAGGCAGAGCGTCAACTGCGGCATCATCCACCCCAGATAAACGAAGACCAGGCAACGCGGGTCCTCGAGGCCCACGGCCGGCTCCAGGAATGTCAGACCGAAGTTCTCGACCTGGAGAAAGCGAGAGAGGTCATCGAAGAACTGCTCAGGCACGGGGCGATAACCAAGGACGAGCTTCCATACGTCCACGTCAAACCGACAGCGGCACTCGTGGTCCGACACCTCGCACTGCCGGAAGCGGCCGAAGAGGTGCGGCGAGCGGCATAGAGCAAAGTAATAGAATGCGTCTTTAGTTCCTTGTTCCATCCCCTGCGCCATCTCCAAGGGACGGCCTCATGACGTATAATGTGTGGGAACGAACCGGCCAGGGTGGAGGCGAGGTCACCAAGATGCTCTTGACATACGAAAGAGGCAGCGCCCAGCGATCCAAGGGTCACGCCCTGCTCTACTTTAGGGGTTGGTCCGACCCCTCGTCTGTTTTCGCTACCTACCTCATCGTGCCTCCCATAGCGGTGGAGATATCCAAGTACATTCCACCCATGTTTGCCGGGCAGTTCCAGCAGATGGGGGCAGGCGGGATCAGCGTCTTCCCCTACCCTCCCATCCCCGAGCAGGTTGAAAGCCAGGAGTCCCTGCAACGGCTGGCCCAGGCCCGGGATGACGACCTGATCTTCGGTGGATCGGTTGATACCTCCACACCGGAGAGGCTCCTCCACGCCGCTGCTGAAGCGGCCCAGCAGTATTTCGAGAGCTACTCCGCCCACATAAGTTCGGTCCCTGCTGAGGCGGAGCTTGAGCCGGCTCCGACCCGTGAGGAAACCGGCACAGTGGATGTAAACGAACTGCTGTACGGGCTCATGGGCGAACGGGATAGGCTGGCCGAACTGGCTAAGCTAGCAGGACAACTGCGTTATGCCGTGAGCGGCAGCGACCGGCGCCTCACCGATGATTCAGTTGCCGGCATTCAGCGGCTCGCCCGGTACCTGCCTGAGAAGTTCAAAGCGGCGGAGATTATCCAGGCCGCCCAACGCCCCGGTCCCGAAGGAGATCAGCTGACACAGCTGTACTTGGAGCGAGCCTTCAAGCTTGCTGACGAGGACTACGAGAGTGTTCGAGAACTGGAAGCCGAGATCCAGAAGCTGAAGGGCGGCCAGGGCTAAGGCTTCTTCTCGCGGCTGCGATCGTGCCTGCCGTGTCTACCTGCCCAACCGCGCAACCTTGCTACTCGTCTCTCACCCAGGAGGTATCCCAAACGAGACTTGCCAAGATCCAGGCCACTCTAGGACCCGATTCGAGCGAACTCTCCATACTCCGCCAGATGGTCGACGCCGGCATGGACGGCTGCAGGATCAATATGTCCCACTGCCTGGGAGAAATGATCACTGCTGCTGGCGAGCTATGCGGTAGCGCAAGAATAGCTCGTTCTCATGGTGATAGATGCTCACCAATCGCAGCTGGGGTATGCGGTCCGCGGGAAACCCCTTCCCTTCAACCATGGTCCGCATTGCCCTTCCCCCGACGATCTTGGGAGCAACCGTCCAGAACAGCTCGTCCACCATTCCACCCGCGATCAGGGCCGCGTTGAGTGTTGGTCCTCCCTCCACGATCAGTCTTCGAAGACCCAGGTCTTGGGCCAACATCCGCATCATCTGAGTGAGATCGACCACGTCCTCGCCGGCTCGGATAAGCTGCGCATGCTCTTCCAGTAGCTGGACCTTGGCTTGGGGTGCCCGTCTGGTGGTCACCACTACTCGAGGAAAGGCAGTGGAACGGAAGAAGGTACGGTCCAAAGGCAGATCCCCGGTGGCCGTCACCACAATCGCGGTAGGCTGCGGAGCCATCCCGCGGGATACTCGCTCATCCTGCATCTCCGGAGGAATGGCCGGGTTCACGTTCTCCAGACGCAACGTCTCAGCCCCCACCAGCACCCCATCGGCGGCCTGCCGAATCCGACGCATCACCATGTGATCGACCTTGCTTCCCAGCGAATAGGCCTTCTCTTCCAGCGTCGCCTTGCCATCGACACTGGTAACCATGTTGATCGCGGTGTAAGGTCGCTCACGGAGAATCAGAGGGAAAGACAGCCCTCGATAAATCTCTCCCGGCTCAAGGGACCGGGCTTCCGGATACAACAGCTCCACAGCCAACCCTCAGATCTCAGCTCCTGGCGCTGGCGATCGGCTGGCGAGAGCTCCTCGTATCCAGCAGCACAGGGTACTCACAACTCAGATCCCCGTCGCCTCGCTTTGCCCGGGACAAGCCTCACCTTTCGTGGCGCCACCAACCACACCGTGACTATGCTGAGGAGGCTACTCCCAGCGGCCACCGCAAAAGCGGTGAAATAGCTTCCGGTAGCATCGAAGATGTAACCGGCGAACCAGGCCCCTATGGCGGCGCCAAGGCCGTTTGCCATGCCGATCGTTCCATAGATCGCGCCAAAGCGGGGACCCGTGAACAGGTCGGCACCAACAGCGGGGCCAAGTGGCGTAGCAACACCGTAGGCCATGGCAAAAGCCAGCGCGAAGATGTATATCAGCGGTGGGAATGTGCTGAAGCGGGTGCCTATCAGAGCGGCGACCGCCACCGTCATGGTGCTAAGCCCTATCGAATAGGTGACCTCTCGACCCAGCCGGTCTGACACCCACCCCCAGCCGATCTTGGCACCGATGCTGAAGAGGCCCACCAACCCCACCACCGAGGCCGCCAGCAACTTCTCGTACCCTCCGTCTACCAGGAATGCCACTTGGTGAACGAAGATCATCTGAGTAGCGATGTTATTCAGTATCAGCATAACGAATAGCATCCAGTACCGGTATGTACGCATCGCCGATGCGACCGTCCAATCTCGACCGGTCCACTTGGCATCGACTACTCGAGCAGCGCCAAGCGCCAGGTCACCGACGGCTCGGTCACAGGTTGGAACGGCTTCTCGGCCATCCTTGTGCAATCCCATTTGCTCGGGCTTTCCCCTGAGAAACAGCAGGGCGATAGGCGCGACCCCGCCAAACACTATGCCAGCAAGCACCAGGTAGGCCGTTCGCCAGCCGTACGAACTTATCATGAGTTGGGTGAAGGGAACTAGCAGCAGGATACCCACCCCGATGCCGGCGGAGGCAATACCCAGAGCCGCGCCGAGTCGTTTGGAGAACCAGCCACTGACGGTTACCACACTGGGTATCCATCCCGCGGCGCTGGATCCGACCGCGCAGATAACGCCGAAGAAGATGTAGAACTGCCAGAGCTCGGTTAGCCGACTACAAGCGACCAACCCCACTGCCAGGATCACCGCGCCCACGGAGATCACTCGCTCCGGCCCGTACCTGTCGGTTAGGGCACCCGCCCCCGCCCCGGCGATGCCATAGATGACGACGTAGAGGGAAAACACGCCCGCTGAGGAGGCACGACTCCATCCAAATTGCTCCAGCAGGGCGACGTAGAAGACCGAGAAGGAGTACCAGACCGTGTAGGTTAGGGCCAGGGCCACGAAA